>JAPSIU010000196.1 GCA_031178565.1 Leucobacter sp.
GCGTCATCGTGAACACCGTCGCGCTCAACGGCATGACCACCTACACCGCGAGCATGGCGCTGCAGTCCATCGGCGTCCCGATCCGGCGCATCCCCTCGGCGATCCTCATCGGCGCTCTCGGAACGGCGTTCACCATCGTCCTCGTGCTCTCCACGAGCCTCATCGACGCCGTCAATCTGATGCTGCAGTTCCTGCTCATCATCTCGGCGCCCACCATGGCGGTCTACGTGACCGACATCGTGCTGCGCCGCAATCGCTACGATGGGCTCGACCTCTTCGACGAGCGCCGCGGCTCGCCGTACTGGTACACGGGAGGCTTCGGGATCCCGGGCCTCGTCTCGGTCGTGGCCGGCGGCGTCGCGACCGCGCTCTTCCTGTCTACCGACATCTGGACCGGACCGCTCGGTGTGGCGCTCGGCTACATCGACCTCTCCGTGCCCGTGGGCATGCTCGTCTCGGTCCTGCTCTACTCGGCGCTCGCGGGACGAGGGGTGCGCGGCCGCTCTGGCTCGTAAGTACCCGCTGCCGCACTCGTGTCGGGATGCTCCACCCGGCACGACCGCGAGCGGGACGCCTACTCCCCCATGTGCTTGCGCGAGGCGATCGCACGATCCGCCTCGCGCCGGTCCTGGCGCTCCCGGAGCGTCTGCCGCTTGTCGTACTCCTTCTTGCCCCGCGCGAGCGCGATCTCGACCTTCGCGCGGCCGTCGAGGAAGTAGAGCCGCAGCGGCACGATGGTCATGCCGCCCTCGCGGGTCTTCTGGTAGAGCTTGTCGATCTGCTGCCGATGCAGCAGCAGCTTCCGCTTCCGACGCGGCGAGTGATTCGTCCAGGAGCCGTTGAGGTACTCCGGGATGTACGCGGCGTCGAGCCACGCCTCGCCACGCTCGATGAACACGTACCCGTCGACGAGCGACGCCCGGCCCATGCGCAGCGACTTCACCTCGCTGCCGGTCAGCACCATGCCGGCCTCGAAGGTGTCGACGATGTGGTACTCGTGCCGCGCCTTCTTGTTCGAGGCGATCAGCTTCTCGCCGGTCTCCTTGGGCATGCTCACATCCTCTCCTCGAACCGCTGTCGGCGCGAAGAACCAGCTTAGCGCAGGCCTCTACACCCGCAGGTACCGGGTGATCGCGATCTTCGCGGCGATCGAGGAGAGGATCACACCGACGAGGATGAGCACCGGCGGCACGAGCAGCGATTGCTCGACCGTGATGTAACTCGTGAACGGCACCTCGGTCACGAGGAAGCCCTGCACGAAGAACTTCACCATCGCGACCGACGCCGCTCCGGCGAGCACCGCCCCGATCAGCGCCGCGATGATGCCCTCCAGGATGAAGGGGGTCTGGATGAACCGGTTCGAGGCGCCCACCAGGCGCATGATCCCGATCTCCCGCCTGCGAGAGTACGCGGAGAGGCGGATCGTCGTCGAGATCAGCAGCATGGCCGCGACGAGCATCAGGCCCGCGATCGCGATGGCCGTGTAACTGGCGACGCCGAGGTAGAGGAAGATCCGATCGAGCAGCGTGCGCTGGTCGGACACGCTCTGCACACCCGGGATCCCCGAGAAGGTCTCCTGGATCACGTCGGAGCGGGAAGGATCCTCGAGCTTGATCCAGAAGGTCTGGTTCAGCTGCTCGGGGCGGGTGATGTCCACGATCGGATTGCCCTCGAACTGCCGGGTGAACTCCTCGTAGGCCTCCTCGTGGTCCACGAAGAAGTAGTCGTCGATGTACGGCTTGAGCGTGTCGGAGTTCAGCGCGTCCTCGACCGCCTGGATCTCCTCCTCGCCGGCGTCCGCGCCCGCGCACGTCGCACTCTGGTCGAAGGAGGTGCAGAGGTAGACCGCCACCTGGGCGCGGTCGTACCAGAACGTCTTCATCTGCTGGATCTGCATCTGCATGAGGATCGCGGCGCCGACGAAGGTCAGCGACACGAAGGTCACAAGGATCACCGAAATGACCACCGACATATTGCGGCGCAGGCCGTTCCAGACCTCGCCGAGTACCAGGCCCACTCTCATCGCACCGGCCCCACATCCGTCTGATCGCTGTCGTCCTTGCGGTCGAGGCCGAGGTGCTCGGCGAGGCTGCCGGTCTCGGACATCCGAACCGCGTCCATCGGCCTGTCGGGATCGAGGAAGCCGGGTATGCGCCGGTTCTGCGGCGAGATCCCGTGACGCACGGTCTCATCGAGGTCGTCGCCTTCGTCGTCTTCGCCGTCATCGCCGAGGGGGTGAGGCTCCTCGAACACCGACGCCTCCTTCCGCGGCGGCTCGGGAGCGGAATCGTCGGGCACCGTGCCGGAGGCGGGCGCGGTCGACAGCGCGGTCGCGGGCTCCGCGGCGGGAGTCGGATCGTCGGCGGGCGCCTGCTCCGTCGCGGGCGCCGAGGCCGCCTGCCCCTCCGGAGAGAGCGCCGCGCGCACGACGGCCTCCGTCGTGCGCAGCACCTGCACCCCCTCCTCGGAGAGATCGGCGACCGGGATCGATGCGGTCTCGCCGTAGCCGCCGCCGATCTCGTCGCGTACGACGACACCCTGGGAGAGCTCGACGACACGCTGCTGCATGATGTCGACGAACGTGGCCTCGTGCGTCGCCATCACGACGGTCGTGCCGGAGGCGTTGATCGCGCGGAGCAGTTGCATGATGCCGAGGCTCGTCGCGGGATCCAGATTACCCGTGGGCTCGTCGGCGAGCAGGATCGCGGGCTTGTTCACGATGGCGCGGGCGATGGCGACGCGCTGCTGCTCGCCGCCCGAGAGCTCGTGCGGGAAGCGCTTCTCCTTGTTCGCGAGCCCCACCATCTCGAGTGTGTCGGGAACCGCCTCCTGAATGAAGCCCCGCGACTTGCCGATCACCTGGAGGGTGAACGCGACATTGTCGTACACGGTCTTGTTCGTGAGCAGACGGAAGTCCTGGAACACGGTGCCGAGATTGCGGCGGAAGTAGGGAACCTTCCGCGACGAGATCTTGCTGAGGTCCTGTCCGAGCACGTGGATCTTCCCGACGCTCGGCTGGTCCTCGCGCAGGATCAGGCGCAGGCAGCTCGATTTTCCTGAGCCGGAAGCGCCGACGATGAACACGAACTCGCCCCGATCGACCTTCAGGTCGATGCCCTCGAGCGCGGGTTTCGCGGTGCCCCGGTATTTCTTGGTGACGTTCTCAAAGAGGATCATGACGCATCGACCATACGCCCGATGCCTGAGGGGGCCGCGCAGGCGCGCTGGACTTTCCGCATCCGAGCGGCAGAGCGTCAGTCGTGCTGCGAGAGCGAGCGCCAGCGGATCCCGGCCGCGATGAAACCGTCGAGGTCGCCGTCGAACACGGCGTCGGGCTGCGACGACTCGTGCCCCGTGCGCAGGTCCTTCACGAGCTGCTGACCGTAGAGGAAGTAGGAGCGGATCTGGTCGCCCCAGCTCGCAGTGACGGATCCCGCGAGTTCCTTCTTCTTCGCGGCCTCCTGCTCCTTCTGCAGCAGCAGGAGCCGGGTCTGCAGCAGGCGCATGGCGGCCGCGCGGTTCTGGATCTGCGACTTCTCGTTCTGCATCGAGATGACGATGCCCGTCGGGAGGTGCGTGATGCGCACCGCGGAGTCGGTGGTGTTCACCGACTGGCCGCCGGGGCCCGACGAGCGGAACACATCGACGCGGATGTCGTTCTCGGGGATGTCGACCTCGGTCGCCTCCTCGAGCAGGGGGATCACCTCCACCCCGGCGAAGCTGGTCTGCCGCTTGTCGGCGGAACCGAACGGGCTGATGCGCGCGAGGCGATGGGTACCCGCCTCGACCGAGAGCGTGCCGAAGGCGTAGGGCGCGTCGACCTCGAAGGTGGCCGACTTGATGCCGGCGCCCTCGGCGTACGAGGTGTCGAGCACCTTGCTCGAGTAGCCGTGCTGCTCGGCCCAGCGCAGATACATGCGCAGCAGCATCTCGGCGAAGTCCGTCGCGTCGTCTCCGCCCGCGCCGGAGCGGATCGTGACGACTGCGGCGCGCTCGTCGTACTCCCCCGACAGCATGGTCTGCACCTCGAGCTCCTGGATGAGCGTCTCGAGAGAACGGAGCTCCTCGGTCGCCTCCTGCGCCGAGTCCTCGTCCTCGGCCTCCTGCGCCAGCTCGATCAGCACCTCGAGGTCGTCGAGACGGGACTCGACGCCGCGCAACCGCTTCACCCGCGCCTGCCGGTGGGACAGACCGCTCGTCACCTGCTGCGCCGCAGCGGGATCGTTCCAGAGATCGGGCGCCGCGGCCTGCCCCTCGAGCTCCGCGATCTCGCGCTCGAGCTTCGGCAGATCCGTCACCGCCGCGATGTCGGCGTAGGTGGAACGGAGTGCACGAATGCGGGAGTTGAAATCGAGATCGAGCATGGTCACTTAGCTTACTCTTCCGACGAGCCGCTACTGCCGCGCCATCCGTTTCTGCCGGTTGATCCGCGTGACCTGGACGATGACCACGAGGACGATGGCGCCGATGAACACCATCGAGGCGAGCACGTTGGCCTGGGCCGGGACGCCGCGCAGGGCCGAGGTGTAGATGAACTTCGGGAGGGTGTTCGCGGTGCCTGCGTTGAAGTTCGTGATGATGAAGTCGTCGAACGACAGCGCGAAGCTGAGCAGGGCGGCGCCGATGATCCCGGGCATCAGCATCGGGAGCGTGATCCGCCAGAACACCTGCCCCGGCGAGGCGTAGAGATCCCGGCCGGCCTCCTCGATCGCGGGGTTCAGACTCGCGACGCGCGCCTTGACCGCGACCACGACGTAGGAGATGCAGAACATCGTGTGGGCGAGGATGATCGTGCCGATGCCCTTCTCCACTCCCGCGAGGAGGAACTGGGCCGCCAGACCGGCGCCGAGCACGACCTCCGGCGTCGCCATCGGCGTGAACAGCAGCAGGCTGATCGTGGAGCGGAACCTGAAGCGGTACCGGACCAGCGCGATCGCGATCGCGCTCCCGAGCACGGTCGCAATGAGCGTGGCCACCGCACCGATGAGGATGCTGTTGCTGAACGCCTCGCAGACGTTGGGCGCGCCGCACGGGTTCGCCCAGTTGTCGAGGGTGAAGCCGCGCCAGGTGATGTTGTTGCGGCCCGCGTCGTTGAAGGAGAACACGATCACGTGCAGGATCGGCAGCAGCAGGTAGACGAGCGCGATCGTGCCGACCACGGGCACGAAGGCCCGTCCCAGGCTGAACTTGTTCACAGCAGGTCCTCCGTTCCGCTCCGCCGCACGTAACTCGCGACGACGATGAGGATGATCGCCATCAGGATGATCGAGAGCACGGCCGCCATGGGATAGTTCTGCGTCTGCAGGAAGTTCGCCTCGATCACGTTTCCGATCATGGGTGTGTTCGTGGATCCCAGGAACTCTCGGGACGCGTTGACGTAATCGCCCGACATCGGGATGAAGCTCAGCAGCGTGCCCGAGACGACACCCGGCATCGACAGCGGCAGCGTGACCTTGCGGAACGTCGTCACCGGAGAGGCGTACAGATCCGATCCCGCCTCGACGAGGCGCAGGTCCAGCTGTTGCAGCGACGCGAACATCGGCAGCACCATGAAGGGGATGAAGTTGTACGTCAGACCGAAGATCACCGAGAAGTCGGTGCCGATGACCTCACCCGGCAGGATCTGCTTCCACGCGAGAGTGCGCAGCAGGAAGCTGATGAAGAACGGAGCGATCACCAGGATCAGCGCGAGCCCCTGCATCAGCTTCCTGCTGC
>JAPSIU010000197.1 GCA_031178565.1 Leucobacter sp.
TTTGCGCCCCCCCCGCCCCCCCCCCCCCGCCGGGGGGGGCGCCCCCCCCCCCCCTGTAACCCCGTTCCGCGGGGGCACTGCATTTTTTCTGATTATCGGCTGGCCCCCCCGCGAATCGGTGTGGAACGGTACCCGTAGTCCCGAAATCCCGTAGTCCCGACGAGACCGAGGCGCCCTCCGGAAGCCCGGAGGGCGACCGGATCGCGGACTCAGGCCCGAGCGTCCTCGACCGCGCGCCGTAGCACCGCCATGAGGGCCAGCAGCTGCACGGAATCCGCGTCCTCCGTCGGCGCCGAGGCACCATCGAGGGCGCGCGCAGCGAGGCCGGCCTTCCCGTCGATGAGCTCGGCGATCTTCGCGTCGATAGTCTGCGCTGCGACGATCCGCCACGCGGTCACGGGCTCGTCCTGGCCGATGCGGTGCACGCGGTCGATCGCCTGCGTCTGCTCGGCGTCGGTCCAGCTCAACTCCGCGAGCACGACGTTCGAGGACGCCTGCAGGTTCACGCCGACTCCGGCGGCGGTGAGCGAGCACACCGCGACGGCGACCTCGGGATCCCGGTTGAACGCGTCGATCTGCTCCTGGCGGAACGCCGACGTCTGATCGCCCCGGATCGACACGGTCTTGAGCCCGCGCTCCGCGAGCTGGGCCTCGACGCGGTCCATGACGTCGATGTGCTTCGCGAAGAAGACGACCTTGCCGACCGAGCGCGCGAGCTGCGCGGCGTAGTCCGCCGCGAGGGCGGCCTTCGCCTGGCCGATCTGCCGCACCATCGTGAAGACGTTCATGCCGTCGGCGGAGGCGTTCGACTCCTCGAGCTCCTGCGAGCACACCATGCGGATGATCGCCTCGTCGCTGAGCTTCTCGCCCAGCTTGCCCGCTTTGACGGCGTTGAAGCGATCGCGCAGCTTGCGCGCGAGCTGCGCCTCGGCCTCGCGGATCCCACGACCCAACTCGTCGTCGAGCTCGACCGGCAGGTCGACCACGCGCTTCGCCGGGAGGTCGGCGGCGACGTCGACCTTGCGGCGGCGCACGATCCCCATGTCGATGACGCTCTGGCGCGCCTCGGGGTAGAAGGCGGCGTCGGCCGGCGTCCATCCGTTGCTCTCGAGCTGCGCCATGAGTTCGGGGCCGGGCTTGTCGGCGTCGATCCAGCCGAGGAATCGCCAGATCGCCCGGAAGTCGTCGATGTCGTTGATGAGGGGGGTACCCGTCAGCGCGATGAGCAGCGGGGAGACGCCCGGGGTCCGCTCGCGAATGCTCTCGGCGATTGCGAGCACGTTGCGGGATCGCTGGGACTGCACGTTCTTGATCATGTGCGCCTCGTCGACGACCATGCCCTTGAAGCCGAAGCGGGAGATCCAGCTCAGGTGGCGGTCCAAGATCTCGTAGTTGACGACGAAGACGTCGGCGAACGGATCGAGATCCTGACCGTCCCCGTGGATCACCGTGACGCGGCGATGCGGAGTCCACCGCTCGACCTCGCGGGCCCAGTTCATCTTGACCACGTTCGGCACGACCACGAGCAGCGGGTAGGCGTCGGCGACCGAGGCCGCGATCACGGACTGGGCGGTTTTGCCGAGACCCGGCTCGTCAGCGAGCAGGAAGCTGCGGTGCCCGTCGCGCACGCTCGCGAGGAAACGCGCCTGGTGCGGCATGAGCTCGCGCCCGGCCGGCGCCAGCCGATCCGGCACCGGGGGCTCGGGCAGTTCCATACAGGCGGCCGCGCCACCGCCCTGCTCGAACGACTTGAGGAGGGGCCCGAGCAGCTCCCAGTTGGCGAGCCGCACGACCGGGGTCGGCGTCTTCTGCGCCTCGAGATTCGGAGTCAGGAAGGGGTTCGCGAGCAGTCGCGCGTCGATGCCGGGGGGCTCGACCTGGCGCTCGGCGAGCTCGGGCGGCACGAAGGTCTGCGCGGGCTCGGGCGCGGCCTTCTCCTCCTCGGGCAGCTCGATCCCGGCCTGTGCCAGCATCTTGCGCTTCAGCAGCCGTGTCGTCTCGGTGATGGGCGCGGCCGGTTCGAGCAGGGTGATCAGGCTCGTGTCGCGGGCCGCGGTCTTGGCGAGGATCGCCGCGACGCCGTCGAGGCGCTTCAGCGTCTCGGCCCGCTCCGCCTCGCTCACGTTCTCATCGGTCTTCACCCGCGCGCGCTCCTCGCGCATGAGCAGCGCGATCACGTGGAATTTCGTGCGATTCGCCGGCGTGGCCTTGCCGCGCTGCGCCGAGGCCTCGACCTCGCGCACCGCACGTGCCAGCAGCGGGATGATGCCCTCGTTGTGCGTGTGCTTGCGACGGCCGTTCGAGCGCGAGGCGCCGTTCGACGAGCGCGAGGCGCCGTTCTTCGCGGCGGCCTGACGCGTGGCAGTGATGCTTGCCAATGGATCTCCTGATCAGCGTAGTGCGTTCCCGGATCGTGTGCCGAGGCGCAGGTCGCTCGTCGATTCAGAGTCTGACATCATGCGCGGCATGGGACTCGTGAGGTTCTCGCGAATCACGACCTTGCGATCGATCGTACCATCTCGCAACGGGAACGCGCTGTGACCGCGCTCAGGAGATGCGCGGCCGCCTCGCCGCGCACAGGTTCACCCGGCGCCGCCCTCGAGCGTCACTCTCCGGGTCTCTGCCACGTCCCTCGTCATCTGCTCGACGAGCGCCTCCAGAGAATCGAAGCGTTCGGTTCCGCGGAGCCGGTGCGTGAACAGCAGCTCGATCCGCCGCCCGTACAGGTCGCCGTCGAAGTCGAGCAGGAACGCCTCCACCCGCGATTGCTCATCGGGTGTGAAGGTCGGGTTGTTGCCGATCGAGATCGCCGCCGACCGTCGCACCCCGTCGAGCACGGCCCACCCGGCGTACACCCCGTCCGCCGGCACGAGCCCCTCGACGCCGCCCAGATTCGCGGTGGGGAATCCCAGCTCGCGCCCGCGCGCATCGCCGTGCACGACCTCTCCGCGCACGGCGAAGGGCCTGCCGAGCATCCGCCGCGCCGAGTCGACGTCCCCCGCCTGGACGGCCTCGCGGATACGCGAGGAGGACACCTGGCCGAGATCCGGATCGATCACCCACTCGACCACCTCGACGGTGAACCCCAGCCGCTCGCCCATCTCGCGCAGCAGAGCTCCGTCGCCCGCTCCCCGGTGTCCGAACCGGAAATCGGCGCCGAGGATGACGTGCTTCGCGCGCAGGCGCTCCACGAGCACGTCCCTCACGAACGCCTCCGCCGTGATCGACGCCACCTCCGCGTCGAACTCGACCATGACGCACACGTCGACGCCGGCCCCCGCGAACGCCTCGATCCGCTGCGCGCAGCTCATCAGAGGCGAGGGGCACACGTCGGGCCGCAGGAAGCTCAGAGGGTTGTTCGCGAACGTGAACACGACCGACTGCAGTCCGTCGCTCTCGGCCGTGGCGCGCATCTGCGCGAGGATGGCCTGGTGCCCGCGGTGGATGCCGTCGAACTTGCCGATGGCGACGCTGCTGCCGACGGAGAAGTCTTCCGGTCGGACGGCGTCGAGCGTCTCGATCACGCGCATCAGGCCCGCGCCCCGGGTGCTGCGCCGGCCCCGGCGCCCTCGCTGCGGTGCAGCCAGATCAGACCGAGGATCGGCAGGACGAGCGGGATGAAGACGTAGCCGCTGCCGTAGTGGGACCACACCGAGGGGTGCGCGAAGAGCTGGGGGGTCACGAGGCTGAGGGTTCCCACCACGACCACGCCGACGAGCTCGAAGATGAGTGCGCCGCGCGCCACCGCGCGCCACACTCCGGTCCGCTTGATGAGGGCTGCCGTCGCGACGATGTAGACGAGCCCGGAGACCGCCGAGAGCGAATAGGCGAACGGCGCGTCGTCGAACTTCGCGATGATCTGATAGATCGAGCGGAAGGTCGCCGCGATCGCGAGGATGACGTAGACCGCGATGAGCACGCGCCCGAGGCCGCCGAGTCGGTCGCTGCGCTGCTGCACGGATCCTCCTCGGGCCTGCCGCGCGGTCTGCGCGCTCCGCTGCTGCATGGTCTGTTCGCTGCGCTTTCCCTCGGCGGTCTTCGCATCTCGAAGCTCGGCGTGTGACACGCCCTCCAGCTTACCGCGCCGAGCTTCGCCTCAGCCCCAGATGACCAGCATGCGGTAGGTCATCACGGCCACCGAGAAGTCGACCACGGCGAGCACCGCGTTGGCCCAGCGCGTGCGGTCGATGAGCGCCCAGAATCCCGCACCGACGGGCAGCAGGAGCGCGACCACGAGGTACATCCAGAACTCGAGCGGATCCCCGGCGGCGTGGTTGCCGGTGAGGGGCGCCGCGATGGCGATGCCGACCTGGACGAGCAGGAGGACGGCGACGAGCAGGGTCGCGCCCATGGTGTAGTCGTCGGGTCCGCGCTTCCGCGCCGCTGCGACGAGACAGACGAGCGCGGCGAGGATCCCGACCGCGATGACGGCGATCCCGTACCCCAGGATCATCCCGCACCGCCCGCCGCGGCGTCCGGCGTCGGGAAGTTCGTGACGACGCGGGTGCGGCCCTTCTTCACCTCGACGAGGCCCACGAGCCGCCCGTCCGGGGCGATCGCCGCCGCGAGCCTCGCGTCGGCGATCGTCTCGGGGTCGACCTCGACGCGTTTGCCGTGCCCGAGGTCCACCGCCTGCTGCTCGGTGAGGCGCAGCACCGGGAAGAGCGTCGAGGCGATGCTCGCCGGGGACCGCAGCTCTCCGACACTGCCCGCGGCGAGGTCGTCGATCCCGACCGCGCCCTTCAGCCCGAAGGGCCCCACCTCCGTGCGACGCAGGGCCGTCAAGTGCCCGCCCACCCCGAGGGCGGCGCCCAGATCCCGCGCCAGCGCACGGATGTACGTACCCGACGAGCAGCGCACGGTCGCGTCGAGGTCGATGACGGGCGCACCATCGGCCTCACTCGCTCGCCGGGGCTCCCCGATCTCGAACGCGTGGACCGTCACCGGCCGCTTCTGCAGCTCGACCTGCTCGCCGTCGCGCACCCGGTCGTATGCTCGGCGGCCGTCGACCTTGATCGCGCTGACCGCGCTCGGCGCCTGCTCGATATCGCCCGTGAGCGCCCGCACGGCGTCGGCGATCCGCGCCGCATCGCCGGCGAGCGCCTCGAGCGCCACCGCGTCCGCCACGCTGACCCGCTCCCCCTCGCGGTCGTCGGTCACCGTCGCGGCGCCCAGGCGGATCGTCGCCGTGTACGTCTTCCCGAGGCCGACGAGGTGGGTGAGGAGGCGTGTCGCGGGACCCGCTCCGAGCACGAGAAGCCCGGTCGCCATGGGATCGAGGGTGCCCGCGTGGCCGACCTTGCGGGTGCCGAGCGCCCCGCGGGCCTTCGCGACCACGTCGTGGCTGGTCCAGCCCTCCGCCTTGTCGACCAACAGGATCCCGCCCTGGGACGGGAGTTTCGCGCGCTCATTCGTCACCCCACCACCCTACCGAGGCATCCGCCGGGCCTTCGCCCGGCACCGCCCGCCTAGACTGATCTGGATGGACAGGACCGAGATCGCGCCCGCGCTGAACGGGTGGTTCGCGCGGGCAGCCCGGGATCTCCCCTGGCGCGAGGCCGGTACCTCGCCGTGGGCGGTGCTCGTCTCCGAGTTCATGCTGCAGCAGACCCAGGTGGATCGGGTCATCCCGCGCTGGACCGCGTGGATCGAACGCTGGCCGACACCCTCGGCGCTCGCGGCCGAGGAGC
>JAPSIU010000198.1 GCA_031178565.1 Leucobacter sp.
GGAACCTCTATGGGTTCTGTGGTGAAGAAGCGTCGCAAGCGCATGTCGAAGAAGAAGCACCGCAAGCTGCTTCGCAAGACGCGTCACCAGCGCCGCAACAAGAAGTAGTCGGCCGCCCTCGGGCGCGTGCGACGAGGCGTCGGGCCGGGCCCGACGCCTTTGTTGTGCCCGGATCTGGAAGCCGGCCCGGCTAGACTGGATCACCGTGACGAATGTGCGGCTCACCCTCATCGGCAAACCGGGCTGCCACCTCTGCGACGACGCCCGCGATGCGATCGAGCGCGTGCGCGCCGAACTGGCCGAGCGCGGGATCCCGACGACGCTCGAGGAGCGCGACATCCTCCAGGATGAAGCGCTCGCGCGCCGGCACGCGGAGGACATCCCCGTCGTGCAGCTGAACGGCCGGCGTCACGCGATCTGGCGCGTCGACCCGGAGAAACTCGCCCGTGCGATCGAGAAGGCCGCGCGTCCAGGACTGCTGAGGAGACGACAGGAACCATGACACTGCGACACGTTGTGAGCTGGAAGTTCAACGGCGCGAGCCGCGAGGAGCGGGACGCGCAGGCCGCGGAGGCCGTCGCCGCGATCGCCCCGCTGCGGGAATCCGTCGCCTCGGTGCGCGGACTCTCGCTGCATCGCAACGAGCTCTTCGACGGCGACAACTACGACCTGACGCTCATCGCCGACTTCGACGACGCCGATGGCCTCGCGGAGTACGCGGGCCACCCCGAGCACCTGCCCGCGATCGAGCTCATGAAGCGGATCACGGCTGCCAGGGCGGCCAGCGACTTCACGCTCTGATCGCGACCCCGGCCGCCGTCTCCCGGACTGAAGCCGCGGAGTTGGAGGGACGGGGAGAGGCGCTCAGGCGTGCGCGAGCGAGGGACGCTGCTCGGCGTCGGCGCCGCCCGCAGGCTCATCCGTCGGGTGCCGGGGCACGGCGTCGCCCTCGTATGCGAGGTAGCCGCGCTGGATCTCGATCTGATCCGCGAGGTACTTGGCGTCGTGCCAGACGCCCCAGATGAAGCTGGACCCTCGGCGGGACTGCCAGGGGAGCCCCAGGAAGTAGACGCCGGGCTCGGAGGAGACGCCTCGCTGCTGCCGCGGGCGCCCGGACTCGTCGAACGCGTCGACCTCGAGCCAGCCGTAGTCGACGCGGAAGCCCGTGGCCCACACGATCGATGTGACGCCGACCTCGGCGAGGTCGAGTTCCAGGATCGGATCGGTCACGCAGGCCGGGTCGGGGCCGAGTTCGCGCGCCTGCGGCTCCTCGGGCAGGTCGAGGCCGTTGCGGGCGATGTACGCGTCGGCCTCGTCGAGCAGCGACAGGTAGTTCTCGTCGCCCCGGCGGATGTTGGTCGCGAGGTCGGTGCCGAATCGCAGCTTCCCGCCCTCGCAGGAGTTCGCCCGCCCGACGAGTGTGATGCCGCGCGCGGCGAGATCCCGGAAGTCGACGGTCCGGCCGCCGTGCGCGCCGCTCACCGCGATCGTGACGTGCTCCGCACCCTGCGGGGGCGCGGACGCCTCCCACTTGCCCAGGACCCCGAGCCACCACACGAAGTTGCGGCCGCGGTAGCGCTGCGGCGGCCGGTCGTGGGGGCCGACGGCCAGATAGACCTCGCGCCCCGATCGCCGCAGCTCATCGGCGATCTGCACACCCGACGAGCCGGCGCCGACGACGAGCACCGCGCCCTCCGGCAGCTGACCGGGGTTGCGGTAGGAGCTCGAGTGGATCTGGTGAACGCCCGCCGTCTCCGGCACGAGCGCCGGAACGACCGGGGTCTGGAACGCGCCCGTGGCCGCGACCACGTACCGGGCGCGGATCGGCCCCGCAGAGGTCTCGGCGTCGAATCCCGGGATTCCCTGGCTCTTGCGCACCGATGCGACCTCGACACCGCACCGGATCGGCGCCTCGATCTTCTCGGCGTAGGCCTCGAAGTAGGCCGCGACCTGATCCTTCGTCGCGAACGCGTCGGGGTCGACGCCCTCGAACTCCATTCCGGGGAAGCGGTCGTGCCACGCGGGACCGTTCGCGACGAGGGAGTCCCAGCGCTCGGTCCGCCAGCGCTCGGCGATGCGGTCGCGCTCCAGCACGATGTGCGGGACCCCTCGAGCGCTCAAGTGCTCGCTCATCGCGACTCCGGCCTGGCCTGCGCCGACGACGAGGACTTCGGTGACCTCGGGCTCCTGGGTCATAGCTGTTTCTCCGCTCGCGTCTGATGATGGTTCCGCTGCAGGCGCGATCGATGGGTCGCGCGGGCCGCCTCCTCGGTGCACTCCGGGAGACGTCACCAGCAAAGCGCACGTGGGGACGACAACGCCAATAGAGCTTCGTGTTGGCTTGCATCGGATAATTCGATATGTAGCTTATGGCGCATCAAAATATGACATGGGAGGGCCATCGCTCGGAGGCCTCCGGTCGAGAGGGCCCGACAACCCTCGCGTCAGCCCGCGGACTGCTCTTCGATGAGCTCTCGCACTGTCGCGGCGACCGCGCGGGCGCGGGCCGATCGGGTCACCTGCGAGAGTGAGGAGACGACGATCTCGAGCGCGGGCAGTTCGTCGCTGATCTCGACGGTGGCGACCGAGCCGCCGGTGTAGCTGCCCGAGATGCGCGGTCGCTGGTTGAGGATGGAGTACCCGAGTCCCATGGAGACCATCGACCGCACGGTCTCGTAGCTCGACGTCCGATATTTGAGTTGAGGCGTGATGTTCGCGCGATGCAGGATGTCGAGGAAATAACCGCTGCTGTCGGGGAGATCGAGCAGCACGAACGGTTCCCCGGCGAGTTCTTCGAGTGCGATCTCGGTCCGACCGGCTAGAGCGTGCTGGGTGGGCAGCACCACGTGCGGCTGCGCGTCTCCGACGTGCTCGCTGGTGACGCCGTCGGAGTCGGTGAGGCGATAGTGAACGGCGATCTCCGCTCGTCCGCTGCGCACCGCAGCGAGGGTCTCCTCATTGTCCCCCTCGATGAACTCGACGGAGAGATCGGGATGCTGGTCGTGCAGCCGACCGATGAGGAGCGGCAACAGGAACGGTGCGAGTGTCTTGAAGCAGGCGACTGTGATGGAGCCGTGCACTTCGGTCCTGTCGGCTCGGAGGGAGTCGATGCTGTCGGTGAGTAACCCGAAGAGGCGCTGGGTGTCCCGGAGCAGCTGCTCTCCGGACTGGGTGAGAATCAGGCCTTTCGCGTGCTGACGTATGAAGAGCGACGTGCCGAGCGCGCGTTCGAGATGGGAGATGGCGGTCGAGACCGCGGACTGCGCCACGTGAAGCTCTTGGCTCGCCATCGTCATGTTCAGTGTTTTCGCGCACTCGATGAAATAGCTGAGCTGGGTGAGCGTGATGGAGAATCGCTGGACCATCGGGTTCCATTCCGCGGGCGAGGTGGTGCGCCCGGCTCAAATATCTGTTTTAGCGATGAAAGCGTTTGTTTTTGAGTATTTCACAGATGACCGGCGCCGGATGACAATCGTACTCGGGTGCATGCTGCATTCCCCGCACTCGACGAGGAGGATCCCGTGACCGAGCCGACGCATCTGCGACTGAGGAAGTTCAACACCCAGGAGACGTACCCCGAGCAGAACCTCGACAACGACCTCTGCCAGGCCGTCGTCGCGGGCGGCGTCGTCTACCTCCGCGGCCAGATCGGTCAGGACCTCGAGACGCGCGAGTCGGTCGGCATCGGCGACGTGATCGCGCAGACCGAGCAGGCGATGGCGAACATCAAGATGCTCCTCGAAGAGGCCGGGAGCCGTCTCGAGGACATCGTCAAGGTCACGGTCTACATCATCGACCCGCGCTACCGCGAGGACGTCTACCGCACGATGGGGAAGTGGCTGAAGGGCGTCTTCCCCGTCTCCACCGGCATCGTGGTGCAGGCGCTGGCCCGGCCCGAGTGGCTCGTCGAGATCGACGCCACCGCTGTCATCAGCGAGGGGGGCGCCGCGTGACGTTCTCGCTCATCCTCCGCGACCCCGAGACCGGCGAGTTCGGATCGGCCATCTCCTCGTCGTCCCCCGCTGTCGCCGCCCGCTGCGTCAACCTCGCCGACGGGATCGGCGGCGCCCACTCGCAGAACGTCACGGATCCCCGCCTCGGACCCCGGCTGATCGAAGAGCTTCGATCCGGCGCTGCCGCGCAGCAGGCCCTCGACGCCGTGGTCGCTGCGGCCGACCCCGCGACGATCGGCTACCGGCAGCTGCTCGTGCTCGACTGCGCCGGACGCGCCGCCGTCTTCTCGGGCGGGCGCGCGCTCGGCACCTTCGGCTCCGCGAGCCGGGAGAACGCCGTCGCGGGCGGTAACATGCTCGCGAGCCTCGACGTGCTCGACGTGCTCGTGGACACGGCGCTGACGGCACCCGGGCGCATCGAGGAGCGGCTCTACGCCGCGCTGCAGGCCGCGATCGCGGCGGGCGGCGAGGAGGGGTCCGTGCATTCGGCCGGCATCGCCGTCGTGAGCGACGCCGGGTGGCGCGTCACCGACCTGCGCGTGGACTGGGCCGACGAGGATCCGATCGGGCAGCTCGGCCGCGCACTCGAGGAGTGGCTCCCGCAGCGCGACGCCTACGTGCGTCGCGGGCTCGCCCCCGATGAAGCACCGTCCTACGGCGTGCCCGGCGATGCGTGACGCGCTGAAGCGGCGGGTCGCCGAGCGGCGCGCCGGCATCGACACCGAGCTGGTCGCGCTCTCGAACCGGCTGCACGACGATCCCGAGACGGGGTGGCAGGAGCACCGCTCCTCTGCGGCGGTCGCGAGTGCGCTCGAGGAGCACGGCTTCGCCGTCGAACGACCGTACCTCGGGCTGGAGACCGCCTTCCGCGCGGTGTCCGGTGCGGAGGGCGGCTTCACCGTCGGGTTTCTCGCCGAGTACGACGCGCTTCCGGGGCTCGGTCACGCGTGCGGCCACAATCTCATCTCGGCCATGTCGGTGGGCGCCGCGATCGCGCTCTCAGAGGTCGCTCGGGAGCTCGGGATCACCGTCGAGGTGATCGGGACCCCGGCCGAGGAGGGAGGCGGAGGCAAGATCGAGCTGCTCGAGCGCGGCGCGTTCCGGGAGCTCGACCTCGCCCTCATGGCGCACCCGGCACCCGTCGACGTCGCCGAGGCCCGACCGTTCGCGGTCGCGCACTGGCACGTGCAGTACGACGGCAAGGCGGCGCACGCCGCCGCCTACCCCGAACGGGGCGTCAACGCGAACGACGCGTTTCTCGTCGCCCAGCTCGCGATCGCCCTGCTGCGCCAGCAGCTCCCGGCCGGCGTGCGGGTGCACGGCGTGCAGACGCGCGGCGGCGAGGCCCCGAACGCGATCCCCGAGCGCACCGAGGGCCGCTGGTACGTGCGAGCCGAGACCATGGAACAGCTGCTGCAACTCGAGGAGCGCGTCCTCAAGTGCTTCGAGGCGGGGGCTCTCGCGACGGGTGCGACGCTCACGGTGACGCCGGAGAGCAAGCGCTACTCCGAGATGCGCACCGACGAGGAGGCGCTCGATCTCTATCGCGCGAACGCCGCCGCACTCGGCCGGGACTTCGACGTCGATCC
Source organism: Leucobacter sp. (assembly GCA_031178565.1). Lineage (GTDB taxonomy): Bacteria > Actinomycetota > Actinomycetes > Actinomycetales > Microbacteriaceae > Leucobacter. The sequence continues at coordinate 5,543 of JAPSIU010000198.1, forward strand.
CATCGCGGCGACCATGAACCGCGCCTCCACCGACATGGGGAACGTCTCGCAGCTCGTGCCCGCTATCCACCCGTACATCGGCGTCGGGGGCAGCGCGAGCAATCATCAACCGGAGTTCGCGGAGGCCCGATGCAGGCCTCC
>JAPSIU010000014.1 GCA_031178565.1 Leucobacter sp.
TGGTGCAGCGCGGCGACGACGTGCACGTCGTAGCGCCGTCGATCCGGCACGGCCGCGCGGGCACGTTCGTGGAGACGATCGAGGGCGAGCGGATGACGGTGCACCGCTGGGCGAGCTGGCGGTGGTACCCGCACGACTGGCTGCGTTTCGTCCTCCCCTGGCGGGCGCGGACCCACGCCAAGAAGCTGCTGGATCGGGTGCGCCCCGACGTGATCCACATCCAGTCCCACATCGTGATCGGACGCGCGCTCGCCGCGGAGGGCGAGAAGCGCGGGATCCGGGTCGTCGCGACCAACCACGTGATGCCCGAGAACGTGCTCGATTTCACGCTGCTCCCCGAGCGTGCGAAGCGGATGTTCGTGCGCTGGGGGTGGCACGACGCCGACCGGGTGCTGAAGCGCGCCGCGGCCATCACGACGCCGACGCGGCGGGCCGCCGACTTCCTCGAGCGCAACACCCACCGCCGGGGTGTGCTCCCGGTGAGCTGCGGGCTGCGGGCGTCGAACTACACGGCGGACCTCACGCCTCGTAGCGACAACAGGCTCGTGTTCGTCGGGCGGGTCACGCTCGAGAAGGAGATCGACGTGATCCTGCGGGCGATGCCGCGCATCGATCCGGCGCTGAACGTGAGTCTCACGATCGTCGGAGACGGCGACCAGCGCAAGAGCCTCGAGCGGCTCGCGATCGAGCTCGGGATCGCGGAGCGCGTGCGGTTCACCGGTCGCGTCTCGGACGAGCAGCTGCGCGCCCACCTCACCGAGGCGAGCGTTTTCGTGATCGCGTCGATCGCCGAGCTGCAGTCGATCGCCACGATGGAGGCGATGGCCTCCGGTCTGCCGATCGTGGCCGCCAACGCGATGGCGCTTCCGCATCTCGTGCACGAGGGCGAGAACGGCTACCTGTTCCAGCCCGGCAACGATCGGGAGCTCGCGGAGCGGGTGGAGCGGATCCTCTCGCTCTCGGACGAGGATTTCGCCCGCATGCAGCGGGCCTCCCTCGACGCTGTGAAGGTGCACGACATCGATCGCACCCTCGACACCTTCGAGGCGCTGTACCGGGGCGACACCCCGAGCTGACCGTGCACATCCTCATCGTCACGGACCAGCACCCCGACTCGCTCGGGGGCGTTCAGGTGTCGATCCGTCTGCAGCGCCGGTTCCTGGAGCGGCGGGGGCACCGTGTGACCATCGCCGCGCCCGCGCTGCACCGCGCGGGATATCGCACGGCGATGGAGGACCGGGACGCGTATGTCGACCTGCCTTCGCGGCCGATCACGAAGGACCGCGAGTACGGGATCAGCTGGCCGGGAGCCCGGACGGATCGTGTGCTGGCCGAGGCGCTCGCGAGCCGCCCCCGCGTGGATCTCGTGCACGTGCAGGGCGATTTCTGGGGCGCTCTGATCGGGATCCGGGCCGCACGCGGCCTCCGCGTCCCCATCGTCCACACGATGCACAACCACGTCGACGAGGGCACGCGGGCGGTCACCCCGCTCGCGCCGCTCGCGTTCCAGGGACTCAGGGGCTGGCGCGCGCTCGCCCTGGGGAGGAGCCGCGGGCCGGTGAGTCCCGCGGCCCGCGGCGCGTGGCACTACCTGGCGGAGTTGGCGGCCGAGGCCGAGATCGTGACCGCCCCCTCCCGCCATTTCGCCGACGCCCTCCAGGCGGGCGGTGTCGCCGACGAAGTGCTCGTGACCCCGAACGGCGTCGACGACGAGGCGATCGAGGAGGTGGCGCCGAGGCCTCGGAGCGAGCGCGAGCGTCCCACGCTGGTCTGGCTGGGGCGGATGAGCCAGGAGAAGCGCGTGCTCGAGTTCGTCGAGGCGATCGCCGAGTCCGGGATCGACGCTGACGTCGCCCTGCACGGCGCTGGTCTGCTGCTGCCACGCGTGCGACGGCGCATCGAGGAGCTCGGGATCGGGGATCGCGTGACGATTCCCGGCCCCGTCCCCTACCTCGAGGCGCTCGCGGCGATGCGCGATGCGGACGCGCTCGTGCAGACCTCGATGGGGTTCGAGACGCAGGGGTTGACCCCCTTCGAGGCTGCCGCGCTCGGGACGCCCACGGTCTTCTCCGATCCGGAGATCGCCGACGATGTCGCGGTGCGGCCCGAGTGGCGCGTGGCGGACGGGAGCGTTGGAGCGCTCGCGCGGACGCTGCGGGAGGCCGTCGCGGAGCTCGCCGCTGCCGGCGGATCGCTCAGAGTGCAGGAGGGTGAATCGAGACGGTTCCTGCAGTCGGCGCGAACCGATGAGATGCTGCGGCTCTACGAGCGCGCTCTCGGTTGATCAGAAGCGCCAGACGGCGGCTTCGAAGCCCGCGGGCGGAGCGGGCGTCCAGTTCTCTTCCTTGGTGACGAGACCGGATCCGCCGGGGCTGTTGGACTGGATGATCGTGAAGGTCCCGTCATCGTTCACCTCGGTGATGAGCACCGTGTGGACTCCGGTGACCCACGAGGTCGGGGAGGCGATGTTCTCGTACTGGATGATGTCGCCGGGCGCCGCGGTGGCGAGGGTCATCCGCGTCGCCGTGTCGTAGTTGGAGACGGGGTTCCCGCCGCCGACCCAGTTTCCGCCGCCCGCGCGGATCCAGCGCTGCGCCGACATGATGCACTCGCCCGGCTGGCTCCAGCCGGTCGGGCGGCTCGTCCCGATCTCGCTCTCGGCGAGCGCGAGGGTGGTCGCCACGTCGAAGTTGTGCGGAATGGTCGCGACTTCTTCCATGTGGAGCACCGAGGCGATGGCCTCGCCGGCGAGAGCGTCGTTCGTGGTGTCGAGCGTCTGGGACACGGTCGTCGTCGGCTGGACCGATGCCGCGGGGGAGGTGAAGTCCTCGAACGGCTCGACCGCTACCGCGGGGGCGGCGCCGAAGGCGAAGGTGACTGATGAGATCAATGTGACCACAAACGCCTTGACAGGTACTCGCACGCGTAAATCTCCGGGGGTAGTCCAACAAAAAGCGCGGGGCATCTGGCCCGCGCGCCTCATCCAGTATGCGTTACCGTTCCGTTACTTTCAAGCTCCGGCCCGAAATTTCTGCTGACGGTCAGGAAGCGCGGAGGTTCGCCCGGTTGTCGCCCCGGTTCGCTGGTGGGACGCAGAACACGCTAGACTGGTGCGCGCTGGTCGTTCGCGGCCGGTGAGGAGGATTCGCCTAGCGGCCTATGGCGCACGCCTGGAACGCGTGTTGGGTTCACGCCCTCGGGGGTTCAAATCCCCCATCCTCCGCCACTGTGAGAAAGCCCCTGCACCCGGTGTTCATACCGGATGCGGGGGCTTTCCCGTGCGGCTGCCGCCCGTCGACGCCGCGCGCCCCTTCCCTCGGCTTCGCCCGAGCTCGTTCCCGCTCGGCCCGAGCCCGTTCTCGTTGCGCCCGAGCCCGTTCCCGCTCGCCCGCGCCCGTTCCGCCCGATCCCGTTCCCGTTCCCGTTCCGCCCGAGCCCATTCCACGTGCCCGAGGGTTCCAGCACGGATGCTTCCTTCGGGCGGGAACAGTTCCCTCGGGTGGGAGGAGATTCCTCTGGCCGAGGAAGCTTTCTCGGGGCGGGAGGAGCTTCCGGCCGAAGGAGCTGTTCCCGGGTCCCGGGATCCCTTCCCCCTGGAGCGGCTTCGCCGCAACGCGCCTGGAAGAGACGCTCAGGCTTCCGCGGCCTCGCCGGTGAGCAGCTTGCGCAGCGCCGAGGCCCGCACGATGTCGCCCTCGATGAACCGCACGGCCGACTCGTCGGCCGATGAGTCCTTCTGAGCCCGGCCGATCTTCTCGAACCCCGTCTGGATCTCTTCGTCGAGAGCGTCGGTGACGAGCTTCTGAATGCTCTGGGGGAGGCGCTGGAAGCTTGCAGTGATCATATTCACAAGGTACACAATGTCGGGGCTCAGAGAGAAGAACCGTTCCGGTGGGGTGTCGAAGGCTCGCGCCTCCGGCGTCACTCCTCCGTGATCACTCCTCCGGCAGGCATACACGGAGCGCCGACGGGTGCACCGTGATGCGGGCGCTGACGATCGTGCCGAATCCGTCGCCGTCGAGCTGCATGGTGTGCGGCAGTCCGAAGCGGACATCGAACTGCCGCCCGCGCGCGTACGCGAGCGCTCGCAGCGACGGTGCGCTCCGCATGAGGTATCGCCCGAAGCGCGAGAGGTGCGCCACGCCCTGCGCGGTGAGGCGGGTGCCGATCCGCGCCCAGCCGAATCGGCCCTCCGGTCTCAGCATGACGACGTCGAGGAGGCCGTCGTCGATGACGGCTCCCGGAAGCAGCAGCATGTTCCCGGCGAGGGTGCCGCAGTTTCCGACGATGATCGTGTGCGCTCGCGTGGACCTGGCCGGGCCTCCGTCGATCCGGTATCTCAGGGAGAAGTGGTGATTGACGATGATCGAGCGCGCGATCGGGGCGACATACGCGAGCCAGCCGAGGTGCTTCTTCGCCAGCGGGTTCGTGTGCTCGGCCATCTCCGCATCCAGTCCGATGCCCGCCATGACGAGGAAGGTGCGGCTCGCTCGCGAGCCGTCGTCCCTCTGGAAGTCCACGACGCCGACGTCGATCTTCCGACTCGCGCCGGCGAAGGCGATCCGGACCGCGGATCCGATGTCCCGGAGCGGAATCCCCAGGTTGCGCGCGAGGAGGTTGCCGGTGCCGCGCGGGAGTATCGCGAGGGGCACCTCGGTCCCGCGCACGACCTCCGCGACCGCGCGGAGAGTGCCGTCGCCGCCGACCACGAGGATCACGGCGGGTCGAGCGGCAAGCGCATCCTGGGCGGCCCGCCGACCGAGATCCTCGCGATCCGTCGGGTACCAGAGCGAACGCCCCCAGGAATGACGCTCCTCTGCTGCCTGCACCGTCTCGCGAATCCGGTCGACCGCTCCCTTCGCAGGGTTGTAGACGACCGCCGCGTGGGGCGGGCGGTCCTGGCGGGTACGGTCAGCGGACACGGGGCGCACTCCTCCCGCGAAGGGGCGATGAGCTCTTCGCTACTGAGGGGGTCGCGACGCTCCCCGGCGGACGATCCCGAAGATCACTGTGCCGAGGAACAGCACGATCCCGATGATTCCCAGCCAGAGCAGTCCTTCGAGGGCGAAACCGACAACCGACAGAATCGCCCAGGCCACGAGCAGAATTACGAGTACGGTCCACATATCTTCAATGTACGCCTGCTGCGTGGGCGGGAACGAGATTCACAGGAACCGTTGCCGCGCCCGAGCCGCGCCTGCCGCGCTCAGCCGGCGCGCAGGTCGCCCAGCCGCTCGATCGCCCTCAGCAGGGTGGCCTCCTCCTTCACGAAGGTGAAACGGACCCAGCTCGAGAGCGCGTCCGCAGCGGGGGAGCCGTCGCGGCAGAACGCCGAAACCGGAACGCAGGCGATCCCGGCAAGGCCGGGCAGAGCCCGTGCGAAGGCGGCGCCGTCGGGGACGTCCGGGCTCAGGAACGGAGTCGCGTCGGCGCAGACGAAGTAGGTGCCTCCGGGTACGACGACCTCGAAGCCGCTCGCGCGCAGGCCCTCGACGAGCAGGTCCCGGCGCTGCGCGAGCGACTCCCGCAGCGCGGCGATGTCGGCGTCCCCCTCCGTGAGCGCACGCGCGATCGCGGGCTGGAACGGCGCCCCGCCCGTGTAGGTGAGGAACTGCTTGATCGCGGTCACCGCCTCGATCAGCTCGGCCGGTCCCGTCACCCAGCCGATCTTCCACCCCGTCAGCGAGAAGGTCTTGCCCGAGGACGAGATCGTCAGCGTGCGCTCCGCCATGCCGGGGAGCGTGGCCGGCGGCGTGTGCGTCCGCCCGTCGAACGTGAGGTGCTCGTAGACCTCGTCCGTGACGACCACGGCGTCGACTCGGCGGGCGGCCGAAGCGATGATCCCGAGTTCATCGGCCGAGAGCACGGTGCCGGTCGGATTGTGCGGGGTGTTGACGAGGATGACGCGCGTCCGCTCGGTCACCGCGGCGTCGAGCGCCTCCGAGTCCAACCGGAAACCGCTCGTATCGGGTACGAGCGGCACTGTGACGTGCGACGCCCCCGCCATCGCGATGGTCGCGGCGTGCGAATCGTAGAAGGGCTCGAGTGTGACGACCTCGTCCCCCGGGCCGGCGAGCGCGAGGATCGAAGCGGCGATCGCCTCGGTCGCTCCCGCGGTGACGAGCACCTCGCGCTCGGGATCGAGCACGATGCCGTAGTGGCGGAGCTGGTGTTCGGCGATCGAGGAGCGCAGCTCGGGGATCCCCCGTCCGGGAGGATACTGATTGGCGCCGGTGCGGATCGCCTCCACCGCGGCCTCGCGGATCCACTCGGGCCCGTCGGAGTCGGGGAAGCCCTGTCCGAGGTTCACGGCGTTCGTCGCCTGGGCGAGCGCCGTCATCTCCGCGAAGATCGTCGGGCGGGTCGTGCCGTCGGCCGAGGTCAGACCGGTCGCCTCGGCCACGGAGCGCCATCGAAGATCCACCCCATCAGTGTACGGCGGAGGAGGCGCCATCGTCGGCGCCCGTGGAGCGGCATGCCCGGCAGTTTTCCAGTTCCTGGCCCTACTCTCTGTGGGTATGGCCGATCCCTATGCCGCTGACGCCGCGCGTGCGCGACGCCTCAGTCGCGGCGTCGGCCGGTTCATGGACCGATGGCGTCGCGCGATCCGTCGCCGGCCGTGGCTGAACACCGTCTACAAGATCGTGGTGACGGCGCTCGGCGTGCTGATCGTCGTCGTCGGCCTGATCCTCGTCCCGCTGCCGGGACCGGGGTGGCTCATCGTCTTCATCGGGCTCACCGTCCTCGGCACCGAGTATCACTGGGCGCGCAGGCTGCTGGGGTGGCTGCGCAGGGTGCTCGCCAGGTTCTGGGAGCGCTGGAGGGCGTGGCGTGCCGCCCGGCGCGAACGGCGGGCGCGCACGGGGAGCGGCTCGGTCGCCGATCCGGGAACGGGCTGAGCCCGGATATGACAAAGGCCCGGGTTCTCACCCGGGCCTTTCCCATACGTACTACTTGACCAGCGGAATGTTGAAGATGAACTCCGGCCGTCCGCCACGACGGTATCCATCGGGGGCCTTGACCGCCGCGATGATGTGGAACACGAACAGGACGAGCGAGCCGATCCACAGCAGAATGCCGAGCACCCAGCCGATGTAGGGGATGATCATCAGGATGTAGGTGGCAATCATCACGCCGACACGCAGCAGTGAGAAGTTCAGGTTGTCGCGGTGGAAGGCGTACGCCTGCTGGTTGCCCTTGTCCTTCTCGATCAGGAAGAAGATCAGGGCGGGGATCCAGGTGAAGAACACCGACAGCCAGTAGTTCAGCGTGATGTTGCTCACCGGGTCTGCCACGGGCTGCTGGTAACCGGCCTGGGGCGGCGCCTGGTACTGGGGCTGCTGCGGCTGCTGGGGCGGCGCCTGGTACTGAGGCTGCTGGGGGGCGCCGGTCGGAGGTGCGGGTGCCGCAGGAGGGGTCGTGGGCGCCTGAGGAGCCCCGGTGGGGGAATCGCTCGTGGGCTGGCCGCCAGTCTCCTGGCCGTCAGTGCCCTCGGGTGGGAGCGTGGTCATGTCAGTCTCCTTCGGGATCAACAACTTACGTATGACGTTACCCCAGGTTCGGGCAGTGTGAAAGCGGCGCGACCCGGTGTGGCCCGGATGCGGTCCGGTTCTCGTCTCGGGGTCGGCGTCGGACCGCTTCGGCCGGCCTAGAAGACGTCGGGACTCGGGGCCGAGGTCTGCAGGATCGAGACGTCGGCGTGACGGTCGAAGCGGTAGCCGGTGCCTCGGACGGTGCGCACGATGTCCTGGTACTGGGCCAGCTTCACCCGCAGCCGGCGAACGTGGACATCGATGGTGCGCTCGTTCGGGATCTCCTCGTCCGAGGCGTCCGCCCACAGCGCGGTGATGAGCTCGTCCCGGCTGACGGTGCGGCCCTCGCGGAGCACGAGGTACTGCAGCAGTTCGAACTCGCGGAAGGTGAGCGCTGCGGCCACGTTGTCGAGCAGCACGCGCTTGCGCGACAGATCGAGGGTGACGCCGCCGGGCGCGCGATCCTGCGCCTCCTCGGTGTGCTGCTTCTGCCGGGCGTGCGCGGCGGGATCGCCGAGTGCGAGGCGCACCACGTCGACATCTCGGCCTCCGGTGCCGACGGGTGCGAGAGCGACGGCCGCGTAGGTGTCCGCGGTGGGGGCGAGCTGTGCGACGAGCTGCTTGATCTGAGTGACGATCGCGCCGAGCTTCGGATCCCCCTCGGCGATCTTGTCGTCGGCGAGGCCGACATACAGGGCGAAGCCGCGAACCTCGGTCCCCTCGGGAACATTCCGCTCGGGCGCGGCTTCGGTGGCGATCTCGGCCGCGAGATCGGGGCGGGCGGAGCGGAGGGCGGCGCTGGGGGCGGAAGTGATGGTGCTCATGATGATGTACGTCCTTGTGCTGGTTCCGCGATCCGGGCGAGTGCGCTCAGGGCGATAACGCGCGGAGGCGGAGATGCGGCTGTGCCGCGTGAGTCGAGATTGCCGGCCGGAGCCGAGCGAGAGAGTCGCGGAGGATTCCTCACGCGAGGCGCAGCAGGGCGTCGAATCGATTGCTGCGCGGGCTTTCTGAAGCTCTCGTTACATGCACATTCGACAGCACATGTCACCTCGACCGGCCATCATCATGCCGGTCTTCCCAAAGTTCACCTCGAAGGCGGACTGGGTGCGAATGGTGTCATGCATAACGCACAGTAAAGCAAATCATCACATCGTGTGTCAAGCGCGACGGGCGAAGCCGGTGGGTCGAGGGGCGCGGGGCCCCGGGCGCGCCCATCCCTTCGTTTCCTTCGTTCGCATGGCCCGAAGTGCGATCTCACGCCGTTGAGGTCGCACTTCGCGCCACCCGAATGGTGGCGGCGGTCGCCCGAACGGTGGAGGCCGCCACCCGAACGGACTAGTCCGCGACGGTGCCGTAGAGGCGGTCGCCCGCGTCACCGAGGCCGGGAACGATGTAGGCGTGATCGTCGAGGCCCTCGTCGAGCGCACCGAGGACGAGCGTCACGTTCCGCTCCCCGGCCGCCTCGCGGATCGCCTCCACGCCTTCGGGGGTGCCGAGCACGCAGATCGCGGTGACGTCGTCAGCGCCGCGGTCGAACAGGAACTTGATCGCAGCGGCGAGCGATCCGCCGGTCGCGAGCATGGGATCGAGCACGAAGCACTGGCGTCCCGAGAGGGAATCCGGCAGGCGCTCGGCGTACGTGGTGGGCTGCAGGGTCTCCTCGTCGCGCGCCATGCCGAGGAAGCCGACCTCGGCGGTGGGCACGAGCTTCACCATCCCCTCGAGCATGCCGAGGCCCGCTCGGAGGATCGGCACGATGAGGGGGAGCGGCTCGCTCAGGCGCACTCCTGTGGTGGGCGAGACCGGGGTGACGATGTCATGGGGCTCGACTCGCACCTCGCGGGTGGCCTCGTAGGCGAGCAGCGTCATGAGCTCCTCGATGAGGAGTCGGAAGGTCGGCTGCGGGGTCTTCGCGTCGCGGAGCACCGTCAGCTTGTGGGTGATGAGGGGATGATCCGCAACGAAGACTCGCATGGCCCTATCCTATTGCCGTGACCCCAATCCCTCCGTCGCCGTCCGATCTCGACGCGATGGGACTCGCGCTCGCCGAGTCGCGCCGCGCGGCCGAGGCCGGTGAGATCCCCGTCGGCGCGGTGCTGCTGGGTCCGCGCGGGGACGTGCTGGGCGCGGCTGGCAACGCGCGGGAGAGTCGGCCCGATCCGACCGGCCACGCGGAGGTGCTCGCCATCCGGGAGGCGGCCCGCGCGCTTGGGGACCGGATCCTCGAGGGCTGCACACTCGTCGTCACGCTGGAGCCGTGCGTCATGTGCGCGGGGGCGATCCTCGCGGCTCGTGTGTCGCGGGTGGTGTTCGGCGCCTGGGACGAGAAGGCGGGCGCCGCCGGCAGCGTCTACGACCTGCTGCGCGACGGCAGGCTGCCGCACCCCGTTCCGGAGGTCGTCGCAGGGGTGCGGGCGGAGGAGTGCGCGGAGCCGCTGCGGGACTTCTTCGCGGGGCGGCGCTAGACGGATCGAGTACTGCCCGTCGGCTGGTGCCCGCTGGCTGCTGCCCGTCGGTTGGTGGCCGTCGGTTGGTGGCCGTCGGTTGGTGGCCGTCGGCAACCGGGGTACCAGGCGCCGTCGCTCTCGGCTCAGCGACCGCTGTCAGCGCCGTCGGTAGACGCCCAGGCGCGGTGCGCCCGACCCGCCGCCGGATCCCGGAGTCGTGAGCCGGAGAACGGCGTTCCAGAGCACCGCGATGATCGTGAGCGGCAGGAAGCCGATCGCGAGGTAGCGCCCGATGCCGCGCCAGAATCCGACACTGCGTCCGCTCGGGCGCAGGGTGATCGTGCCGGCGAGCGCCTGGCCGGGGGACGCCCCGCAGCCGTAGAGCGCGCCGAGGCAGAGCACCGCCGCGAAGTATCCCGATGCGGGTACCGCGACGAGTGCGCCGTCGCCCATCGATCTTGCGCCCCGCAGAGCGCCCCCGACGGCGCCCGCGACACCCGTGACCACGAGGACGAACAGAGCGTCGAGGATCCGTCCCCACCAGCGCCGGGCCGCCGGGGCCGGGTGCCAGAGACGGTTGGTCAGCGGCTCATCGGGACGGGAGCGGGCGGTCGACATGGGGTGAGACGACATGAGGCGAGGGCGTTCCCTGAGCGCGCGAGAGCCGCGGTCAGTCGCTCGACAGCATGACGATCGAGCTCGTCGACGGCGTCTCCGCGTTCGGGTCCAGGTAGACGTCGGGCTCGAGGTAGATGATCCGTGCAGCGGGCACCGCCTCGCGGATCCGGCGCTCGGCGAGGTTCACGATCGCGGACACCTCGTTCATCGTCTTCGTCGCGGCCACGTCGATCTTCGCCCCGATCATGAACTCGTCGGGCCCGACGTAGAGGGTCTTCATGTGGATGATGCGGTCGATGTCCTTCGAATCGAGGATCGCCGCCTCGATCTTCGCGACGTCCTCGTCGCTCGCCCCCTCGCCCACGAGCAGGCTCTTCACCTCGAGACCGACCACGATGGCGACGGCGATGAGCAGCACCCCGATCGCGACCGTGGCGATGCCGTCGAAGAGGCCGTTCCCCGTGAGCACGGTGAGGCCGACGCCGATGAACGCGAAGACGAGGCCGAGGAGCGCCGCGATGTCCTCGAGCAGCACGACCGGCAGCTCGGGCGCCTTCGATCGACGGATGAACTGGATCCAGGTCGAGCTCCCCTTGTGCGGGCGGCTCTCCCTGACGGCGGTGCGCAGCGAGAAGCTCTCGAGCACGATCGCGATCGCGAGCACGAGGAGCGGGAGCCACCAGACCTCGAGCGGATGGGGGTGCTGGATCTTCGCGATGCCCTCGTACAGCGAGAAGACGCCGCCGACCGAGAACAGCACGATCGCGACGACGAAGGCGTACACATAGCGCACGCGCCCGTAGCCGAAGGGGTGCTCCCTGTCGGCCTCCTGCTTCGCGCGCTTGCCGCCGAGCAGCAGGAGGAGCTGATTCCCGGAGTCGGCCAGCGAGTGCACGCCCTCCGCGAGCATCGAGGAGGATCCCGAGAACGCCCACGCGATGAACTTGGTGATCGCGATGCCCATGTTGGCGAGAAAGGCCGCGATGATCGCCTTGCTGCCGCCCGTCGCGCTCATGCTCACTTGCCTCCCGGAGGTGATGATGGTCCTCGCGAACCCTGCTCAGCCACATTCTACGGGAGCGCCCCGGAGACGGGGCTGGGCCGGCGGTTCGCGAGCTCGCGCGGCGCGGCTTCTACACTGGAGAGCGTGAATGCAACGACAGCAGACCAGGCAGCCCTTCCCCGCACCGTCATGATCGGCGTCGGCTCGATGGGGGGCGCGATCCTCTCGGGCCTCCGCTCCCCCGACGTCCGGATCGAGCGGCCGATCGCGGTCACGACGAAGTCCGCTGCGAGTGCGGCCGAGTTCGACGGGGCCGATGACATCGCCGCCTACGCGTCGGAGACGGATCCCGAGGCGAATCGCATCGCCGTGCGCGGCGCGCGCCTCGTGATCCTCGCGGTGAAGCCGTGGATGGTGCTCGACGTGGCCCGCGAGATCGCCGGCGAGCTCGAACCCGGTGCGATCGTCGTGAGCGTGGCCGCGGGGGTGCCGAGCAGCGCGATCGAGGCCGAGCTGCCCGAGGGGGTCGCCGTGGTGCGTGCGATGCCGAACACGCCGTCGCACATCGGCCGCGGGGTGACCGGCGTCGCGGGTGGTGCGTCGGCGGGCGGCGAGGCGGTCGACACCGTGCGCCGGCTCTTCGAAACCGTCGGCTCGGTGCTCGTGGTGCGCGAGGACCAGATCAACGACATCGCCGCGGTCTCCGGATCGGGGCCGGCCTACCTCTTCCTCTACGCGGAGGAGATGACGGCCGCGGCGATCAGGATCGGGTTCGATGAGGAGCAGGCGCGCGTCCTCGTGCAGGAGACCATCGCCGGAGCCGCCGAGCTCATGATCCGCAGCGGCGAGGAGCCCGAGCAGCTGCGCCGCAACGTGACGAGCCCGAAGGGGACCACGGAGCAGGCGATCCAGGTGCTGCAGGGCGCCGGCTGGGGGAAGCTGTTCGACCGGGCGCTCGCCGCGAACGTGCGCCGGTCGGAGGAACTCGAGCGCGGCGAGTAGCCCCGGCCGGTCTCGGCTCAGGCGTGCGCGAGGCGGTGTTCGCGCGGCGCGCGCCCGTAGGTCGACTTGGAGAGCAGCGCGGTGATGAGCTCGAATGCGCTGTGCATGATGCGCGAGCCGCTGACTCCCTCGAGCTGGTCGAGGTCCGGTCGGAGGGGCTCCGCCCCGCGTCCGCTCAGCGCCTGGAGAGGCCGTGAATCGGCATCTTCGCCTGTTCTTCCTCGTTGTCGGGCCCGAGAGGGATACCCATCCGGTCCTTCACGAGCAGCGACGAGACAAGCGCGAGCACGACGAGCGTCGACAGGTAGATCTGCACGGACACGGTGGTGCCGGTCGCCTGCACGAGCGCGGTGGCGATCATCGGGGCGAACGCGCCGCCGACGATGGCGCCGATCGCGTACGAGATCGATACACCCGAGAACCGGACAGATGCCGGGAACAGTTCCGAGTACAGGGCAGCCTGAGGGCCGTAGGTGAGGCCGAGGCCGATCGTGAGGATCGCGAGACCCAGGAACAGCAGGCCGATGCTGCCGGTGTTCGCGAGGGGGAACACTGCCGCGATGCCGATCAGCAATGAGATCCAGCCGATGATGTAGGTGGTTCGTCGACCGATCTTGTCGCAGATCCAGCCGCCGATCCACGTGAAGATCAGCCACGTCGCGGCCGAGCCGGTCACAGCCAGCAACACGGGTGCGGGCTCCATACCGAGGGGCCCCTCGGGGTCGGTCGCGTAGCGCTGGATGAAGCCGCCGGTCGACATGTATCCGACCGCGTTGTTGCCGGCGAAGATGAGCGCGGCGAGGATGACGAGCGGGGTGAAGCGGCGGAAGAGTGTGCCGACGGGATTCTTCGTCGCCTCGGCGCGCTCGGCGATCTCGGTGAACACCGGGCTCTCCTCGACCTTGCGACGGATGTAGAAGCCGATCAGGATCAGCACGAAGCTGAACAGGAACGGAATGCGCCAGCCCCACGAGAGGAAGAACTCCTGGCCCGGCAGCGCGACCAGCGCCATGACCCCCGACGCGAGCAGCATGCCGAGCGGCACGCCGATCTGCGGCGAGCAGCCGTAGAGGCCGCGCTTGGTCTTCGGCGCGTGCTCGACCGCCATCAGCACGGCACCGCCCCATTCTCCGCCCGCCGAGACGCCCTGCAGCACCCGCAGGCAGATCAGCAGGACCGGAGCCGCCGCGCCGATCGTGGCGTACGTCGGCAGCAGACCGACGAGCGTCGTCGCCACCCCCATCAGGATGAGCGTCCACATGAGCACGACGCGGCGACCGTACTTGTCGCCGAAGTGCCCGGCGAGGAACGCCCCGAGCGGACGGAACAGGAAGCTGATGCCGACCGTGAAGAACGACAGGATCTGGGCCATTCCGGCCCCGGCGGGCTCGAAGAAGAGCGCCGCGAAGACGAGCGCGGCGCCCTGCGCGTAGATGAAAAAGTCGTACCACTCCACCGTGGTGCCGACCACGGTGGCGAATACCACTCGCCGCCGATCGGTGTCGGTGGCTATGGTCCCGGTCGGGGTGAGACCGGACTCGGCGGATGCGCTCATGATCGATTCGACTCCTTCGTCTATCGTGTTCGTCCGTGCGACACGGCATTCGCAGCGCGGCCGGGAGGCATTGTCGATCCTATGACATCTCCGAGCGGACGAGAAGCCGATGGGTGAAGAGCGTGAGCGGTGGGCCCGGCGGTCGCGCCTTGGACCGCCGCCCGCGCCGAGCGCCGCTCACCCCGGCCAGTCGACGCCCTGCGCGAACTCGATTAGTGCTCGAGTGCGGGCGGGGATCGGCCGGTCCGGGGCCCAGATCATGTCGATCGCGACCGGCCGCACCGCCGGTACGATCGTCTTCGCGACGAGCGGCAGCCCCTCGTAGCTGTTCGAATTGGCGACGCGGGACACGAGGATGCCGTAGCCGAGTCCTCGAGCCACGAGCGTGCGCACCACCTCGTAGCTCGCGGTGCGGTGCCTGATGCGGGGGCGCAGGCCGCGCTCGGCGAATACGGAGAGGGTGTGCTCGCTGGAGGGCGGCGCGTCGAGCAGGATCAGGTCGTCGCCCGCGAGCTCTTCGAGTCGTACGGTCTCGTGCCCGGCCAGGGGGTGATCCGCGGCGAGCAGTGCGTGAGCCTGCAGCTCGTATAGCCTGGCGCGCTCGGTGTCCCCGGGCACGAGCATGTCGTAGACGAAGGCGACGTCGATGCGGCCGGAGGCGAGATCCTCCGCTAGGCGATCCTGCGGCGCCTCGCGGATCGAGAGTTCGATATCGGGGTGGAGTTCGGCGAAGTCCTGCAGCAGCGGCGGCAGGATCGTGGGCGCGAGCGTGGGGTAGCAGCCGATCACCACCGGTCCCGACAGTTGACTTCCGCCGCCCATGGACCGGTGCAGCTCCTCCGCCTCGGCCAGCATGCGGCGGGCGTGATGCACGAGCCGCTGCCCGACCGGGGTGAGTGTGAGCCCGTGGGCGCGGCGGCGCACGCACAGCCGCTCGCGCATCACCGACTCGAGCTCGGTGATGGCATCGGACATGGCCGAGGGGGAGACGCGGAGCGTCTCGGCGGCTCCGGTGATGGTGCCCTCGTCCGCTGCTGCGACGAAGTAGGCCAGCTGCCTCAGGGTGAAGCCGGGCAGCGGCGCGTCGAGAGGATCAGCCACGGGCCGGGCCGCGAGCATTCTGCGAGATCACGGCTTCTATTATTTCCTATTTCCGAATAAGAAATACAGATAATTCCGTTTTTGTTTCTTTTTAGCGGCGCGCATACTCGAAGGCGTACCGCAGTTCAGAACATCGAGGTGTGCAATGACGAGCAACGAGGCTCCGGTCGCCGACTGGGTGACCATCCCCGATCTCTATCGCGATCCCTTCCCGATCTACGATCGGCTCCGCGCCGAGGGCGGCGTGCACTGGGTGCCGCAGGTGGGCCGCTACCTGATCACCTCCTACGAGGCCGTGCACGAGACCGAACTCGACCAGGAGATCTTCTCGGCGGACGAGCAGGGTTCGCTGCAGATCCGGGCCATGGGCCATTCGATGCTGCGCCGCGACGATCCCGAGCACTACATCGAGCGCAAGGCCTGGCAGCCCGCGCTCAGGCCGGGCGCTGTGCAGCGCATCTGGAAGTCGAAGTTCCAGCGCAACGCCGAGCGCTACCTCGAAGAGCTCGTCTCGAAGGGCCCCGGCGCCGATCTGATCTGGGACTTCGCGGCTCCGTTCGCGGCTGAGAGCCTGCGCGAGCTCATCGGCCTGCACAACGCCACGCAGCAGGATCTGCAGCGCTGGTCTCAGACCATGATCGACGCGACCGGCAACTACGCCGACGACCCCGAGGTGTGGGCGCTCGGCAAGCAGTCCTTCGACGAGGTCGACGTGGCGCTCGATGAGATGCTCGAGTGGCACGCCGCCAATCCGAACGAGTCGCTGCTGTCCCAGCTGCTGCAGATTCCCGAGTATCGGATGCCGCTCGAACGCATCAGGGCCAACGTGAAGATGACGATCGGCGGCGGTCTCAACGAACCGCGCGACGCCCTCGGCGTGGCTGCCTGGGGGCTGCTCACGCACCCCGAGCAGCGTGCCGCGGTCGAGAGGGATCCCTCGCTCTGGCATGCGGCGTTCGACGAGACGATCCGCTGGGTGGCGCCCATCGGGCTCTACTCGCGGCAGGTGACGTGCGACACCGAGCTGGCGGGCGTGCGTCTACCGGCCGGAGCCCGCCTGGGTATCTGCATTCTCTCGGCGAACCGCGATGAGCTCGTGTGGGACGATCCCGCCTCCTTCGACATCCGCCGCGAGGCGAAGCCGCACCTCGCCTTCGGCAAGGGTGTGCACGTGTGCCTCGGGGCCTGGGCGGCTCGCGCAGAGGTCGCCGAAGTGGCGCTTCCGCTGCTCTTCTCGTCGCTCGAGGGGCTGTCGCTGATGGAGGAGGATCCGGCGGAGATCGGCGGCTGGGTGTTCCGCGGCATGCTGAAGCTGCCCGTGACGTGGAACGGGTATCGGACCGGATCCGGGACCGCCGACAGCCGGGCCGACGAGGTGGGCAACGTGCATGAAACCGTTGCACCCCGCGTCGCGATCGTAGGATCGGGCCCCGCCGGGAGCTTCGCGGCCCAGGCGCTGCGCCGCACCTTCCCCGCTGCGCCGATCGAGGTGTTCGACGAGCTCCCGACCCCGTACGGGCTCGTGCGCTACGGTGTCGCGGCCGACCACCAGGGTACGAAGGCGGTCGCACGCCAGTTCGACCGGCTCTTCACCGAGGAGGGCGTGCGGTTCCGCGGCAACTGCAGGCTCGGCGTCGATGTCGCGCTCGAGGAGCTCGAGCGGGCCTACGATGTGGTCGTGCTCGCGACCGGCATGCATCGCGACGCGCGGCTTCCGATCCCGGGCGCGGATCTCGCGGGCGTGCGCGGGGCCGGCGCCGTGACGCGCTTCCTCAACGGTCACCCGGACGAGGCTGCGCCTGAACCGCTGGGCGAGAGCGTCGTCGTGGTCGGGCACGGCAATGTGGCGATGGACATCGTGCGGCTCATCGCGCGAGACGCGGCGGGCCTCGACGGCTCGGACATCGACGACGCGGCGCACGGGCGCTTCACGGAGCGGGTGCGCACGGTGCACGTGGTGGGGCGCAGCGCCCCGGCGACCGCGAAGTTCGACCCCGTGATGGTGCGCGAGCTCGCCGGTCTGCCGGGCGTGCGCCACATCGTGCACGGCGCGGGCGAACTGCCCGCCGACGGCCGCGACGCCCGCATCGATGCCGTGCGTGCGCTCGGTGCGGGGGCCGCGGACGCTTCCGCCGAACCGACCGCAGCCGAGTCCCGCATCAGCGTCGAGTGGTGGTTCGGTTTGTCGCCCGAGCGGATCGAGGGGGAGGGCCGGGTCGGGGCCGCGGTGTTCCGAGGGGCGGAGGGCGAGGTGCGGATCCCCGCGACCGACGTCATCACCGCCATCGGATTCTCGGCAGACGAGGGCACTCCGGTCGAGCCGGGCTCTCACACCGACGGCCGGATCCGGCCGGGCCTCTACACCGCTGGTTGGCTGCGCCGCGGACCCCGCGGCACCATCCCCGATCAGCGCGCAGACGCGCGCGATCTCGCGCGGATCATCTCCGCAGATCTGCAGTCGGGCGCCGTGACGGTGGCGGCATCGGGACTGCCGGAATTGGAGGACGAGATCGACTTCGACGGTTGGCGCCGCATCGATCTGCGCGAGCGCCTCACTGCGGCGCCCGGCCGCGAGCGCGCGAAGCTGCCGACCCGAGCAGCTCAGCTCGAGGCCGCGGTCGACACGAGCCTCGAGCTGCCGCCGCTCGAGACGGACGCTGCCGCTGCGATCGGTGCGGGAGTGCCCACGACCATCCTCTTCGGCACCGAGTCCGGTGGCGCGGAACTCGTGGCCGACGAACTCTCGCGCATGTTCGACGACGACGCCGACGTGGAAGTGCGCGATCTCGCCGAGACCAGCGCGTCCGGGCTCGATCCCGCGCGCATGAACCTCGTCGTCTGCTCGACCTACGGCGACGGCGAGGTGCCGAGCGCCGCGCAGCCGTTCGTTCGCGAGCTGCTCGAGGAGCGGCCCGATCTGACCGGGGTGCGCTACGCGGTCTTCGGCATGGGGGACCGCAGCTACGAGCGCACCTACTCGCGAGGCAGTGAACTCGTCGACGAGGCGCTGCACGCCTGCGGCGCCTCGCGATTGGGGGAGTACGGTCGGCACGACGCCGGAGGTGCGATCTCGGCAGCCGACGCGGCGCGCGACTGGGCCGCTGGCGTCTTCGCCGAGGTGTCGGCTGCAGCCGGCAGGGTGTGAGGCCGCCCCAGCCGGATCCCGCGGCTCGCTTCGCTCGCGCGGGGCACCGGAGCGCGGGGCGCGGGGCCGCGCCGCCGGGCACCGGAGCACGTCACGCGATCGTGGCGAAGCGCTCCACGTCGGCGGCGGTGCCCGAGACGATGATGAGGTCGTGCGGTGAGATCACGGTGTCCTGGGTCGCGTGGGTGAAGGGCTCGCCCGGCGTCTTGACGCCGACGACCGTGATCCGGTAGCGGGTGCGAACGCCGCTCGCCGAGAGCGAGAGCCCTCGGATCGAGCGGGGCGGGTACATCTTCACGATGACGTAGTTGTCGTCGAACTGGATGAAGTCGAGCATGCTGCCGCTCAGCAGGTGCGCGACGCGCTCTCCCGCTTCCTGCTCGGGGTAGATCACGTGATTCACGCCGATGCGCTCGAGGATCTTGCCGTGCGACGCGGAGATCGCCTTCGCCCAGATCTGCGGGATCTTGAGGTCGACGAGGTTCGCCGCGATGAGCACACTCGCCTCGATCGATGCTCCGGTGGCGACGACCGCGATCTGGAACTCGTCGGCGCCGATCTGCCGGAGCGCCTCCATCGAGCGCGCGTCCGCCTGCACGGCATGGGTGACACGATCCGCCCACTTCTGCACGAGGAGCGGGTCCGTGTCCACGACGAGCACCTCGCGATCCTGGCGATCGAGCTGACCGGCGGTCGCGGCGCCGAATCGGCCGAGTCCGATCACGAGAACGGGGGCATCACTTCGAATATCAACCAACGATCGGCCTTTCTTCGGGGAGGCGGAACATGCGGGATCGGCTGGTCGCCGCGACGGCCGCGGCGAGGGTGACGGTGCCGACCCGGCCGGCCCACATGGTGGCGGCGAGGATGTATTTCCCGGCGTCGGGCAGCTCTGCGGAGAGGTTCGTGGAGAGGCCGCAGGTGGCGAACGCGGAGATCACCTCGAAGAGCACGATCTCGAGCGATTCGCCCGTCATGTGCATGATGGCGGTCGTCGCCGCGAGCACGATGGTCGCCCCCCAGATCAGGATCGACACCGCGACGCGCAGCACCTCGTTCGGGATCCGCCTGTCGAAGGCCTGCATGTCCTTGTAGCCGCGGGCCTCGGCGTAGGCCGCGAGGAAGAGCACGGCGATGGTCGTCACCTTGATGCCGCCCGCGGTCGAGGCCGAGCCTCCCCCCACGAACATCAGCATGTCGATCACGAGCAGGGTCGATCCGTGCATGTCGAGCGGGTCGATGACCCCGAGCCCGCCCGATCTCGTCATGATCGACATGTAGACGGAGCTGAACAGGGTCTGCCCGATGTCCTGCGAGCCGAGGGTCTTCGTGTTGTTCCACTCGAGGCCCGCGATCGCGAGCCAGCCGAAGATCACGAAGATGATCGTCGTCGTGAGGGTGAGCTTGGCGTGCAGCCCGAGCCGCTTGTGGGCCCGCCACCCGCCGCCGGTCACGTAGCGGTAGAGGGCGAAGATCACGGGGAACCCGATGGCGCCCAGGAAGACCCCGATCGCGAGCACGCTGAGGAGGTAGAAATCGGTCGCGAACGGCGCGAGGCCGCCGGGGAGCGGGACGAAGCCCGTGTTCGTGAAAGCGGAGGCCGCGAGATAGAAGCCGTTCCAGAGCGCGTGCCAGAGGTCGTACCCCTCGAGCATGAGCCGCGGGGTGATGAGCGCCGTGAGCGCGACCTCGATCACGAGGAGGCTCGTCGCGACCGCCGCGAGCAGCCCGCCGATCTCGCCCAGGCCGACCGCCTGGCTCTCGGAGACGTCGCGCCCCATCCGCATCGGGTTGGTGTCGCCGGCGGCGAGGAGGCGCTGGCGCAGGCCGAGCCTGCGCGTCACGGTGAGCCCGAGGATGCTCGCGAGCGTGAGCACGCCGATGCCGCCGATCTGCAGACCCGCGAGGATCACGATCTCGCCGAAGAACGACCAGTGCGTCGACATGTCGACCGTCGCGAGCCCGGTGACGCAGATCGCCGAGACCGCGGTGAACAACGCATCGGCGAGGGGAGTGACCTTCCCCGAGCTGGCGGAGAAGGGGAGTGAGAGGAGGACCGTCCAGGCGAGGATGAGCGCGGTGAAGACGAGGAGCGCGAAGCGCGGAGGGGAGGAGTGGATCATCGCGTTGATCCACGATCGCCGCGGGAGAGAGGCGGGGGCCCGACGAGTTGCGGTGGGTGCCCTCACGACTCCTTCTTTCTGGCGGGGATGCGGGCCCGGATTGCTGTGAGCGGGGATGCGGACCCCGATTCGCTCCGGATCTCGATTCGATGTTGTCATGCTACACACCGGGCGGGCTACCCTTGAGGCTATGCCAGATATTTTCGGGGTCATCGCAGACGCGACGCGACGCGACATCCTGCGGGTTCTGCTGGACCGGCACCTGCAGAATGCGGAGATGAGCGTTTCCGAGATCGTCGGGCAGCTGGAGATCAGCCAGCCCACGGTCTCGAAGCACCTCAAGGTGCTGCGGGACGCGGAGCTCGTCACCGTGCGCGAGGAGGGGCAGCACCGCTTCTACTCGCTCGATCCCGAGCCGCTCGAGATGGTCGAGGATTTCGTGATCCCGTTCCTCTCCGCCGGTTTCTACACCGAGGTCACCGTCGAGTACCTCTCGGTGGAGGGCGTCCCGGTGCCCGGCCCCGAGGGAGGCGACTCCTTCGGGGAGGCGGGCGACGAGGAGGTGCTCTCGGAGGAGGCGGCCGCGGCCGCGGAGCGGATCGGACGCGCCGCGGCGCGCGCCGAGAGCCGCGTGAA
>JAPSIU010000199.1 GCA_031178565.1 Leucobacter sp.
CGGGCGTGCTGCTCGAGGCAGCAGGGATCCCGGTCGCCCGGGCGCAGCAGCTCGACGGGGCGCTGACTCCCGAGCAGGAGCGCCGCGCCGCGCAGCGGGGCGTCGAGATCCTGAACTCCTTCGGTGTCACGGCGTTCCAGGACGCCGGGGTCTCGACCCACATCCTCGAGGCGCTCCGCTCGCTCGACGCGGGCGGCGACCTCGACGCCTGGGTCGTCTCCTCGATGCTGATCAACGACGACATCTTCGGTTTCGCGGCGATCGGCGAGGAGCTGGTCTTCGACGGCGAGCGCTTCCGCACCGAGCACCACCGCCCCGACTTCGTGAAGATCTTCCTCGACGGCGTGCCCCCGACCCGCACGGGCGCGTTCCTGGAGCCGTACCTCCCCGACGATGTCCACGGCGACCATCACCGGGGAGAGACCCTGCTCGACCCGGCGGAGCTCACCGACTGGCTGCGCCGAGCGGCCCAGGCCGGCCTCTCCGCGAAGGTCCACTGCACCGGCGACGCCTCGGTGCACGAGGTGCTCGACGCCGTCGAGACGCTGCGGGCCGAGGGCTTCACCGAGACCCGCTACCAGATCGCGCACGGGCAGTTCATCCACCCCGACGACATCGAGCGCTTCGGCCGGCTGCGCGTCGCCGCCGACATCTGCCCGTTCATCTGGGTGCCGGGGCCGATCGTCGAGGCGATCCGCGAGGTGCTCCCCCGCGAGCGCGCCGACAAGATGCAGCCGAATCGTGCGCTGCTCGACGCGGGCGCGATCGTCGCGGGCGGGTCGGACTGGCCGGTGTCGCCGTCGCCGAACGCGTGGGAGGGGATCCACGGTCTTGTGACCCGAGAGGATCCGAGCGGGCAGTACCCGGGCACGCTGTGGCCGGAGCAGGCGATCACCCTCGACGAGGCCATCGCGGCGTTCACGCTCGGCGGGGCGGAGGCCATGGGGCTCGCCGCCGAGACCGGCTCGCTCGAGGCGGGCAAGTCCGCCGACTTCGTGCTGCTCGATCGCGACCCCTTCGAGCACCCGGCGAACGAGCTCGTGCAGACCCGGGTGACCGAGACCTGGTTCGCCGGCCGCCGCGTGTACGCCCGCGACTGATCGACTGAGTCACTGATCCACTGATCCACTCACCCGCAGACCGAACGGAGACGTCATGCACAAGCTCATCGTGCTCTACCCGGAGCCCGCGGATCGCGCCGCGTTCGAGGCGCACTACCGCGATACCCACCTGCCGCTCTGCGCGAAGCTGCCCGGCGTGCAGGACATCTCGTTCTCGCTCGGGATCTCCGCACCCGGCGAGGGCCCCTACTTCGCCGTGTTCGAGGCGACGTTCGCGGACGAGGCGGCGCTCGGCGCGGCGATGTCCTCTCCCGAGGGCCGCGCGGTCGAGGCCGACGTGCCGAACTACGCGACGGGCGGGGCGACCGTGCTGACCTTCCCGGCCGAGGTCTTGCCGCTCTGACCGGGGCCGGACCGGGTCAGTACCGCAGCGCCGCCTCGAGGCGGGCCGCGACCGCGAGGAGTTCCTCATCGCAGCCGGGGATGCCGTCGAGCAGGATCCCGATCCCGTGGTGCCCGAGCGACGGGCCGAGCGGGATCGACAGGCTCGGCGATCCCACGACCGTGGCGAGCCTCGTGAAGTCCGTCAGCACTCCGAAGAGACGGTTCCGGCCATCGAGGTCGAGCCCGACGACGTCGTCGATGCGCGGAGGGAGGATCGGCACGGTCGGGCGCAGCACGGCGTCGATCCCGCCGCGGTGCACCAGGCCGAGGTACGCGGAGCGGGCGCGCGCGCACTCGTTCAGGAGGCGGTGCAGAGCTTCCGACCACACACCGTCAGCGACCGCCGCGCGGCTTCCCTCGAGCATCTGCGCGACGTGCGGGTCGACGAGCGTCTCCATCACCCGTTCGAGCGACGGGAGGCCGGGATCACCGCGGAGATAGCAATCGAGCGAGGGGGCGAGCTCCTGCGCGCCGAGCTCGGGTTCGAAGGCCGCCGCGAAACGGTCGAGCGGCCCGAGATCGACCTCGACGAGCGAGATGCCGGCCGCCCCGTTCAACCTTTCCAGTGTCTCTCGGAGCGCGGCCGTCGTCTCGGGGTCGCAGCGATCGGCGTCGGCGGGGTCGAAGCCCACGCGCAGCGTCTTGGGATCCGCCGGCCCCGATGAGACCGCACCGCCGTCGAGGGCGAGCGCGGCGTCGAGGAGCCGGAGCGAGGCGAGATCGACGGTCATCGGCCCGACCGTGTCTCGGGAGTAGGCGATGCTCACCGCACCGTCCTGCGGGTAGCGTCCGGTGCTCGGCCGGAATCCCCAGATGTCGTTGAAGGCCGCCGGGATCCGCGTCGATCCCCCGGTGTCGCTGCCGAGTCCGCACGCGCAGACGCCCGCGGCGACCGCTGCGGCCGTGCCGCCGCTCGAGCCGCCCGCCACGCGACCGGGCAGCACGGCGTTCTCCACGGGCCCGATCGCCGTGTGCGTGGAGGTGACTCCGAGCGCGAGTTCGTGCATGTTGGCCTTGCCGATGACGACCATGCCGCGCTCCCGGAGCCGGGCGACCGCGCCCGCGTCGGCGCTCGGCACGAAGTCGCGCAGCGCCGGGGTGGCCGCGGTGCACGGGAGCCCCGCGACGTGGATGTTGTCCTTGATCACGATCGGCCGGTTCGCGAGCCCGCCCGGGGGCCGGCCCGCCGATGTGCCGGGCAGCCCGCGGGCGCGCTCGAGATCCCGCTCGATCGTCTCGGCGGCGGAGATGCGCACGAGGGTGCCCGGCGCCGCGTTCCCGGCGGCTTCCCACGCGAGCAGGGCGTCCTCGGCGCCCGCCGGCCGATCCTTCGACGCAGCGGACGGTTCCTCTTTCGACGAGCTCATGCAGCCGGCTCCCTTCGTCGCGGTCTCACGACAGTCTCACACGTCCGGTGCGGTCGCCGCGCGACCGCTCAGTCCGCGAGCTCGGCCACCGCCTCGCCGATCCTGCGCAGCACGGTGCGATCGTGGCGGGACCGCTCCCCCGGAGCATAGCGGAGCAGATCGATCTCGCCGCCCGTGAAGCGGTAGGAGCGATGCCGCTCGTGCAGCTCCCAGTCGACCGGACCGCCGTAGTCGTACCCCACGCTGATACCCGTGAAGGGCGCCATGCCGAGCAGCATCGGCACCTCGGGGATCTCGGCGGCGAACGCGCCGTCGATCTCGAGCGACACCCGCCACCGCAGCCCCTCCAGCTCGTCGAAGCGCAGCACGAGGCCGTGCTCGCCGCCGGCGAGAGCCGAGCCCCGCGCCCGGTGCATCTCGCCGTACGCGTTGTAGGAGACGAGCGGAGCTCCGCCGTCGAGCGCGAGCAGGTAGCCGCCCCCCTGATCGCCGTGCGCGACGATCACACCAGCGGCCCCCGGACCGAGCGTCAGCGAGGCCTCGACCGCGAACGATTTGAGCACCGTGAGCTGCGCCGCCCGGAAGCGCTCGAGGGGCGGCCGGAACGGCGGCAGCACGACGGGGAGCGCGAGCGGTGCTTCGGTCTCGGGCCGGTTCTCGTGCAACGATCCTTCGTCGTCGAGCGGGAAGACGGTGTTGCGCCAGGCCTCCCGGCGCCACCGCTCGGCGAGCTCGCCGACGCGCTCGGGATGCCTCTCCGCGAGATCGTGCGTCTCCGTCGGATCGGTCGCCAGGTCGTAGAGCTCCCAGCGTCCTCCGGCGCCTCCCTCGGTCCGTGTCGGCGGCACCGGCGAGAGCGCCTTCCACTCGCCGTCGATCATCGCGCGCCGTCCCACGCACTCGAAGTACTGGGCCTCCCGCCCCTCGGCCTCGGGATCCCGCAGCACCGCGGCGACGCTCCGCCCGTCGATCTCCCGGACCGGGCGCCCCCGGAGCGAGTCGAGCGGAGGCACCCCCGCCAGCTCGAGGATCGTGGGCGCGAGATCCGACACGAACACGAACTGGTCCCGGATGCCGCGTACCGCCGCAGCGGCCGCAGCGTGCGGTCCGGACTGCTCGGCCGCCGCGCGCGGTCCGGACCGCTTGGCCGCCGCGGGCCACGACATGATGAGCGGCGCGTGCACCCCGCCCTCGTACGTGGACGACTTGAAGGACCTGAAGGGGGTGTTCGAGACCCGCGCCCAGCCGGTCGGGTACTGGCTGAACAGTCTCGGACCGCCGATCTCCGCGGGATCGCGTGGCACGTCGCGGATCCAGCCCTCCGGGACCGGCGCCGCGTGGCCGAACTGGGCGAAGTAGCTGCGGGTGCCGCTGGGGCCGCCCTCGGCCGTGCCGCCGTTGTCGCTCGAGAGGACGATGATCGTGTTGTCGAGCTCGCCGAGCCGCTCCAGGTGCTCCGTGAGCCTGCCGACGCTCTGGTCGACCTCGTCCACCGCGGCGGCGTAGACCTCCATGTGGCGCGCGAACAGCTCGCGCTCGTCGCGGCTCAGAAGATCCCAGGAGGGGATCCGGTCGCCGTCCGCGAGCGGATCCTCGGGCAGCTCGGCGTGCGGCGGCACGATCCCGAGTTCCCGCTGCCTCGCGAAGCGCGCCTCCCGCATCGCGTTCCATCCGGCTTCGTAGCGCCCGCGGTGCCGAGCGATGTCGGCCTCCTTCGCCTGGATCGGCCCGTGCACGGAGGTGTGCGCGTAGTACAGGAAGAACGGCTTCGACGCATCGTTGACCCGCAGCTCGTCGATCATCGCGAGCGCCTCGCCCGTGAGCTCGTCGGTCAGGAAGTAGCCCTCGGGGAACTCCTGGATATCGACGACCGAGTTGTCGCGCACGAGGCGATGCGGGTGATGCAGCGAGGTGAAGCCGTCCATGCTGCCGAAGTAGCGGTCGAAGCCGCGCTGCAGCGGCCAGGAGGAGCGGTCCGCGGCGTCGTGCAGACGGGATTCGAGCGTCAGATGCCATTTGCCGACCATGAACGTCGCGTAACCGCCCGCCCGCAGCGACTCGGCGAGCGTGGGCGCGTCCTCCGGCAGTTCGCAGGTGAACCCCGGATACCCGGGATCCGTGTGCGCGACGAATCCGAATCCGGCCCGGTGCGGGTTGAGCCCCGTCATCAGGGCGGCTCGCGCCGGCGAGCACATGGGCGCCGTGCGGTAGTTGGTGAACACGCAGCCGTCGCTCGCGAGCCGGTCGATGTGCGGGGTCGGGATCTCGCTGCCGAAGGGGCCGAGATCGCTGAAGCCGAGGTCGTCGACGAGTACGACGACGACGTTCGGCGCCCCCGATCGGGCCCGGGCGCGCGACGGCCACCACGGAGCGGACTCGGAGGCGAACTCCGCGGCCCGGCCGCCGAACCCCTCGTACCCGCGGCGCTCGATCGGATCGGCGCCCCGCATCCCACCCGTCACGTCACCCCGCCTTCCGGATGAGCTCGAAGATCTCGGTGCGGAGGCTCGCGAACTCCGGGCGCGCGCGGGTCGTGATCTGGTCCCGGAGACCGCCGAGATCGATGTCGAGGATCCGCGTGACCCGGGCGGGGCGCTCGCCGAGCACGACGACTCGATCCGAGAGGTAGACGGCCTCGTCGATGTCGTGGGTGACGATGACGATCGTCATGCCGAACTGCTCGCGGATCCTGAGGCAGAGGTCCTCGAGCTCGAAGCGGGTCTGCGCGTCGACCGAGGCGAAGGG
>JAPSIU010000200.1 GCA_031178565.1 Leucobacter sp.
CGCTGGCCGATCCTGCGGGCTGGTATGGGCACGTCGTCGCGGTGGTCGGCTTGGGCGCGCTCACCGGGGGCATGACGTGGGAGGCGAAGAACAACATCACCGACGACAACGACCGCAACCTCGTCGTCGTGGTGAACGACAACGGCCGCTCGTACGCCCCGACGATCGGCGGCATGGCCCGCTTCCTCAACTCGGTCCGCGTGACCGACAGCTACCGGGATCTGCAGGAGGGGAGCGAACGCCTCTTCCACCGGTTCGGAGCTCCGGGCCGCACCGTCTACCACGCGGCCCGCGGCGCGATGCGCGGCCTCGTCAGCCGGGCGTCCGGCAACCAGGATCTCTACAGCAATCTCGACATCAAGTACGTCGGCCCGGTCGACGGGCACGACCTCGAGGCCGTGGAGCACGCGCTGCGCCAGGCGAAGGAGTACGGGCGCCCCGCCCTCGTGCACGTCATCACGGAGAAGGGCCGCGGCTTCGCTCCGGCCGAGAACGACATCGCCGACCAGTTCCACTCCGTCGGGCAGATCGATCCGGAGAGCGGCGAGCCGCTCGAGGCGTCGGGCGGCCGCAGCTGGACCTCCGTCTTCCGCGACCGGATCGTCGAGCTCGCCGAAGCCGACGAGCGCATCGTCGCGATCACGGCGGCGATGCTCGCGCCGACGGGCCTCGACGCGCTGGCGGAGCGCCACCCCGAGCGCGTCTACGACGTGGGGATCGCCGAGCAGCACGCCGTCACGAGCGCCGCCGGCCTCGCCTACGGGGGCCTGCACCCGGTCGTCGCCGTCTATGCGACCTTCATGAACCGCGCCTTCGACCAGCTGCTCATGGATGTGGCGCTGCACCGGGCGGGGGTGACCTTCGTGCTGGATCGCGCGGGCGTCACCGGTCCGGACGGAGCCAGCCACAACGGCGTGTGGGACCTCGCGACGCTGCAGGTCGTGCCGGGCATCCGCATCGCCGCGCCGCGGGACGAGGCGACGCTCCGGGAGCTCCTCGCGGAGGCGACGGTCGTCGACGACGGGCCGACCGTGATCCGGTACCCGAAGGGCGCCGTCGGCGATCCGATCCCCGCTGCCCGTCGCCTGGAGGACGGCGTGGACGTGCTGCGCGAGGATCGGCCGGGACTCGCCGCCGATGTCCTCTTCGTCGCGGTCGGCCCGATGTCCCGCGTGGCACTCGACGCGGCCGGTCTGCTCGCCGAGCAGGGCATCAGTGCGACGGTCGTCGACCCCCGCTGGGTCGTGCCGGTCGCCGGGTCCGTCGTCGACCTCGCGCGCAGCCACCGGCTGCTCATCAGCATCGAGGACGGCATCCGCGTCGGCGGGGTCGGCACGCGGATCCGCCAGGCGCTGCGCGACGCGGGCGTCGACACCGCGGTGAGCGAACTCGGCACGCCCGACGAGTTCCCGGGACACGCCTCGCGCGGCGAACTGCTTGAGGACGCCGGTCTCACGGCCGAGCGCATCGCGGCCGACGTCTCGGCGCAGGTGCGCGGCGTGAAGATCCCCATCGCCCGCCCGGAGTAGGGCCGAGGGAGCTCGCGGTTGCCACCGGTAGGGTTCACCTGCCGCTCCCTGAGCTTGTCGAAGGGAACTGATCCTCTACTGAGCGCCTTACTCAACGGGCTTCGACCGCGCTAACTTCACGATCTCGTCCCAGTCCCTCTCGATCAACGCCCGCTTCTTCGCACGCGACCAGCCTTGTATCTGCTTCTCCCGCGCATACGCATCATCGACACGTTCGGCCTGCTCCGCGAACACGAGTGCCACGGGTCGGCGTGATCTGGTGAAGTTCGCACCGCGTCGGTCGTCGTGGTTGTGCTCCCAAACTCGCGCTTGCACGTCCTCATGCGCAGTACTTCCCGTGTAGAAAGATCCATCTGCGCAGCGCACCATGTAGACCCAAGGCATGCGAGGAGTATTGCATTGCCGCTCTCTGTCGAGTCAAATCGGCTGCTCGCGAGGCTCCGTTCGACAGGCGTCGTTCGACAGGTTCCGGAACCACGAAAGTCCCCGTCCCCTTCGACAGGCTCAGGGGGCGGGGACTCGTGCAGGGGACCGAGCGCCTACATCGCGCCCGCGATCCTGGGATCGTGGAACGTCGCGCCGAAGACCCGCTCGCTCGCGCCGACGCGGTCGAGGTACGGGGTGGCGCCACCCGCCTGGAACGGCCAGCCGGCGCCCAAGATCAGGCACAGGTCGATGTCCTCCGCCGCGGCGACCACGCCCTCGTCGAGCATGATCCTGATCTCGCCGGCGAGTTCGTCCTCGACCCGGCGCAGGATCTCCTGCTCGCTCACGGCCGTGTTCCCGAGCTTCACCGCCTTCTTTCCCGCCCTGGACAGATCCTCGACCTTGCCGAGCTTCGTCTTCTCGAGCGGCTTCTCGATCTCGGCGAGCCTGTGCAGGTTCTCCGAGGCGTAGAAGCGGTCCGGGAACGCCCCGACCATCGTGTCCTGCACGTGGGCGGCGACCTTCCAACCGACGAGATCGATCAGCTCGAAGGGACCCATCGGGAGACCGATCGGGGCGAGCGCGCGCTCCACGACCGGAAGCGGGGTGCCCTCGTCCAGCGCCCGTGCGGCCTCGCCCATGACCTTCGCGAGCAGGCGATTGACCACGAAGCCGGGGCGATCGGACGTGATGACCGCGCTCTTGCCGAGCTTCTTCGCGACGGCCATCGCCGTGGCGAGGGTCCCGTCGTCGGTCGAGGGGACCTTCACGACCTCAATGAGTGGCATGACCGCGACCGGGTTGAAGAAGTGGAAACCGACGAGACGCTCGGGATGCTGGAGGTTCGCGCCGATCTCCTCGACCGACAGCGACGAGGTGTTCGTCGCGAGTACCGCGGTCTCCGAGATGATCGGCTCGATCTCGGCGAAGACCTGCTGCTTCACGCCCAGCTCCTCGAAGACCGCCTCGATCACCCAGTCGCAGTCGGCGTAGAGCGACTTATCGGTGGTACCGCTCACCAGGGCCTTCACCTGGTTCGCGTCGTCGGAGGAGAGGCGGCCCTTCTCCTGCATCTTGTCGACCTCGCCGCGGATGTACTCGAGACCCTTGTCGACGCGGGCCTGGTCCAGGTCGGTGATGAGCACGGGCACCTTCAGCTTGCGCGCGAACAGCAGCGCGAACTGACTCGCCATGAGGCCGGCACCGATGACGCCGACCTTCTTGACCGGCTTCGCGAGTTCCCGATCCGGTGCACCGGCGGGGCGCTTCGCCCGCTTCTGCACCAGGTCGAACGCGTAGATCGACGCGGCGAACTGGTCGCCGGAGATCAGCTCTGCGAGAGCGTCGTCCTCGCGCTCGAAGCCGCGCTCGAGGTCGTTGTCCCGCGCCGCGCTGAGCAGATCCAGCGCGATGTACGGGGCCTTCGCAGCCGTGCCGATCCGCGCCTTCAGCGTATCCCGGGCGATCTTGATCGCAGCCGGCCACTTGGTGAGCCGCTCGAGCTTGCCGGGCACGCCCCGTCGGTCGACGCGCGTCTCGCCCGCGAGCACTCCGTCGGCCCAGGCGACCGAGCGCTCGAGGAAGCTCGCCGCTCCGAACATCGCGTCGAAGAGACCGAGCTCGAACGCCTGCTCCGGCTTCAGCATCCGGTTGTTCTTGAGCGGGTTCGACACGATGACCTCGAGCGCCTTCTCGATGCCGATGAGATTCGGCACGATCGTCGCTCCGCCCCAGCCGGGGATGATGCCGAGGAAGACCTCGGGGAAGGCGAGCGCGGCAGCGGAGGAATCGAGCGTGCGGTAGTCGCAGTGCAGCGCGATCTCCATCGCCCCGCCAAGGGCGAGACCGTTCACGAACGCGAAGGAGGGCACGCCGAGCCCGCCGAGCTTGCCGAGCACGAAGTGCCCGTACTGCGCCATGAGGCGCGCATTCTGCTTCGTGGCGAGCGTCGACACCTTCGAGAGATCGGCTCCCGCCGCGAAGATGAAGGGCTTGCCCGTGATCCCCACCGCCCGGATCTCACCCGCCGCTGCCCGAGCACGCAGCTCGTCGAGCACACGGCCGAGGTTTTCGAGGGTCCGGGGCCCGAGTGTGTTGGGGCGAGTGTGATCGCGGCCGTTGTCGAGCGTGATCAGCGCGAGCGTACCGCCCGAGGGCAGTGCGGCATCGCGCACGAACGACTGGGTGACGACCTCGTCATCGGCCGCCTCGAGCAACGGCGTGAAGTCGATGGTGCTGTAGTCGGTCATCGCGTTACTTGCCCTTCTTGCCGTTGAAGTTGGGGTTCTCCCAGATCATGGTGCCGCCCTGGCCGAGGCCGACGCACATCGCCGTGACGCCGTAGCGGACATCGGGACGCTGTTCGAACTGACGCGCGAGCTGGATCATGAGGCGCACACCCGACGCCGCGAGCGGGTGCCCGAAGGCGATCGCACCGCCCCAGGGGTTGACGCGCGGATCGTCGTCGGCGATCCCGAAGTGGTCGGTGAAGGAGAGGACCTGCACCGCGAACGCTTCGTTGAGCTCGAAGAGACCGATGTCGTCGATCGAGAGCCCCGCCCGCTTCAGCGCCTTCTCGGTCGAGGGCACGGGACCGAGTCCCATGACCTCGGGCTGCACGCCGGCGTATCCGAAGGAGACGAGCTTCATCTTGGCGGAGAGGCCCAGCTCCTTCGCGGTGTCCGCGCCCGCGAGGAGGGAGACCGTGGCGCCGTCGGTGAGCGGCGAGGCGTTGCCCGCCGTCACGCGCCCGTGGGGGCGGAAGGGCGTCTTCAGCTCCGCGAGCACCTCCATGGTCGTCTGAGGGCGGCGGCCCTCGTCCTCGGTCGCCAGACCCCACCCGGCCTCCGAGCGGATGGCCACGGGCACGAGATCGGCCTGGATGTCCCCACGGTCGTAGGCCGCCTGCACCTTGTGCTGGCTCAGCATGCCGAAGCGGTCGGCCCGCTCCTTCGTGAGCTCGGGGAAGCGGTCGTGCAGTCGCTCGGCGGTGACGCCCATGTTCAGGGCGTCGGCGCTCACGAGCTTCTCCGCGACGAAGCGGGGGTTGGGATCCGCGTCGAGGCCGATCGGGTGCCGGCCCATGTGCTCGACCCCTCCCGCGATCGCGAGATCGTACTGTCCCGATCCGATCGCGGCCCCCATGAACGACGCGACCGTCAGCGCTCCCGCGCACATCCGGTCGAGCGCGAAGCCCGGAACCGTGACCGGAAGGCCCGCGAGCATGGACACGGTGCGCCCGAGGGTCAGCCCCTGGTCTCCCTGCTGGGTCGTCGCGGCGATCCCCACGTCGTCGATGCGGTCGAGGGGGAGCCCCTCGTTGCGCTGCAGCAGACCCTGCAGCGCCTTCACGGCCAGATCGTCGGCCCGCGTCCCCGCGTACATGCCCTTGTCGCCAGCGCGTCCGAAGGGGGTGCGTACCCCGTCCACGAACACGACGTCTCTTGTTGCGGCCACTTCGCCTCCATCAGGTGTGTCATCTGCGTGTCTCCATCTTAGAGACGGAGTCTCAAATTTGGGGCGCCACGCGCGAATTCACCGCCACAGCACGCTTCGTCGCGAAGCGATTTATTCACTTCCCACAAAAGCCGAGGCTAATAGTGGTGAGGTAAGCGCAATCTGCCACTCCCG
>JAPSIU010000201.1 GCA_031178565.1 Leucobacter sp.
ACCGCACCGAGCAGCACGACCGCGGTGACGGCCACCGCGACGACGACGAGACCGACGATCGCGCGGGCGCCGCCGCGGAGAACCTGGGAGTGGCTGTTCATCGTCCGCCTCCGTCCGTCGTGGGCTTCGCGCCAGGGTCCGTCTCGGATTCCGGGGTCGCGGGACCGGGAGCGGGACTCGCGGGACCGGGATCCGAATTCTCCTGTTCGGGGTCGGGACCCGGGATCACCTCAGCGGGGGCGGGATCCGCTTCGGGGGTCGCCTCAGCGGGATCGGGATCGGGATCCGGTTCGGGCGCGGGCTCCGGGCCCGGCGCGTCCCCGTCGGACGCCCTCGCGTCGGGAGTCTGCGCCGCTCCCGCACGAATCCGTCGGCGCCGCGAGGGGCGCTTGCGCCGTTCCGGACGCGCGACGACCTCCCCCGTGGGCAGTGCCAGGAGCAGCATGCCGAGCAGCACGACCAGCTGAATCGTCCAGATCGTGTGGCCGCTCAACGACGTGCCGCCGAGGCGCCGATCGGCGTCGCCCTGCGGACCGTTCTCGGCCTCGGGATTCACGACCCGCCAGAGCAGCCCCTGCTCGGTCACGCCCGCGCTCGCGAGCGAACTGTGCTGATCGAAGACCCGCTGCAGCTCGGCGCGTTCGGCGTCGTCGCCGCCGACGGGTAGCAGCACGAAGGCGATGCTCTCCTCGTGGAGCGCCTCGTTCACATCCTCGCCGCCGACGCTGGCGAGGCCCGCGACGAGCTCGGCCACCCTCAGGTCCTCCGGCGTCTCCGCGGGCGTGTTCGCGGCCGTCCGGATCTGGTCCAGCCGAGGGCCGGTCCCGGTGACGAGACGGGCGCGGACGCTCTGCGGCCCTTCGGCCGAGACCACGAGCGTGCGGATGCCGGGATCGCTCTCACCGGCGGCCTGCACGAGCGCGGGCATCTGCTCTCCGCCCGCGCGGAAGGGCGTCTGTCCGAGGAAGAGCTGCGACCCGACGGGGAGCACCGCGACCAGCGCGGCGGCGAGCGCGAGCGCGACGACGGGGGCGGCCGCTCGTCGCAGCGTGGCCGCACCGACCGCGGCGAGGCTGAGCACCGCGAGCCAGTACACGGCGAGCCCCGATCCGGTCCACAGGGCGACGCTCTGATCCCCCATCGACGTGAGTCGCAGCTGCGCCGAGGCGAGCGCCGTCAGCATGCCGAGCCCGCCGAGCAGCGAGCTCAGAACCGTGATCGCGATGCGCCCGGTGAAGAGCCCGAGCAGGGCGAGGAGGGCGAGCGGCAGCATGAGCACTCCGACGAGCAGCGTCGCGGGAAGCGCCCCGAGTCCGATGCCGTCGAAGATGTCGGCCCAGCCCTGGAGGCCGAACGCCGGGAAGCCGAGCAGCAGGTGCCGGACGGTGCCCGGCGTGAAGGGCTCGGTGATGCCGGGATCGAGCAGCAGGTCGATCGGGCGGCCGCTCACGAGGCTCGTCACGAGCTTGGGGGCGAAGAGTACGAACGGCACGATCGCTGTGCTCAACAGGCGGGCGATGCCCCGGATCGTCGTGAAGAGGCCGACGACGAGCAGGATGATGGCCGCGGGAATCAGGATCGGCGCCGCGGCGAGCGCGACCGCCGCGAGCAGCGAGGCCGTGCCTGCCCAGCTCCACGACTCGCGGCAGCGCGTCGCGGCGAGAATCAGCCAGGGCAGGACGACGGTGAGGACGAGCGTCGGCAGGCGGCCAGTATCGAGGGAGCCGAGCAGCACGGGGCTGAGCGCGAAGCCGAGGGCCGTGAGCGCGCGGCCGGCCTTCGACTCGGTGAGCTGCGCCGCCCAGATCCAAGCGCCCAGCGCGGTGAGCGGGATCGCGGCGACCATGAGCAGCACGATCACGTGCGACGGATTCCAGAAGGTGAGCGTGCCGAGCAGGGCGAGCACCCAGGTGAAGGGATCGGCGGGTACGCCGTCGAGCGTCCGGGTGTTCCACCACAGCTGATCGATCGGGCTCAGCGGCGCCAGGTTTCCCCCCGCGAGGCTCGTCTGGCCGAGCGCCCACCACGTCAGCGCGATCGCCGCGACGACTGCCGCGGCCAGCACGGCGAGCCCGCCGGAGGAGATGAAGTGCAGTTCGCGGCGCTGCTGCCCCTGGGAGGCGAGGATCGCCTCGCGGTCGATCATCCGCGCGGTCCGTACGCTCTTCGGGTCGATCCGGAGCTGCCTGATCGCGGGCCAGCCCGCGTTCGAGTGCGCGCGGATCCTGCGCCGCGACGCGAGGATGGCGTGCGGGCGCAGGAACACGGAGAACGTGGCGACGAACTCGCCGATCATGTTGCCCGGCTGCTCGCGGATCAGCGCCCACAGCACGCGGAGCACGGCGTAGACGGGGAGCCCGAGCCACTCGAAGAACGCGAGCGGAGCGGGTGCGTACGCGATGCGTCGGTGCAGGTGCGCGGTGCGGGCCTGCCGGTGCGCGGAGCGCATGACGGAGCGCTTGCGGTCGATGCGCGGCCCCGCGACCCCGCTCTGGGCGAAGCGCACGCGCGACGCCGGGGCGACCTCGACCCGGTGCCCCGCGAGCCTGGCGCGGACGCAGAAGTCGAGGCCGTCGTCGTACACCGGAAGCGCGGGATCGAAACCGCCGAGCTGCTCCCACACGTCGCGGCGCACGAGCATGCCGACCGGGCCGACGCCGAGCACGTCCTGCAGGTGGTCGTACTGCTGCTGGTCGAGCTCCTGCCGGCGCAGCGTCCACCGCGCGCCGTAGCGGGTGAGGCTCTGCCCGAGTTCGATGATGCGATCGGGGTGGTCCCAGTCGACGAGCTTCGGACCGGCGATCACGACGGACGGTGCGCGCTGCACCGCGTTGAGGATGCGCTCGAGCGCCTCGGGTTCAGGGCAGGAATCCTCGCTGAGCAGCCAGATCCAGTCCTCCGTGGCGTCCTGGCCGGTGTCGCGGTCGATCGCCCGGATGCCCAGCTCGACCGCCTGCCCGAACGACACCCGGGAGGCGAGGCCCACGACGCGTTCGGCGCCGCTCTGCATGAGCTGCTCGCCGAGCCGCTCCGAACCGCCGTTGTTGACCGCGATGATCGCGGCGGGGGCGCGCGTCTGAGCCGCGATCCCCGCGATGGTCTGGTCGAGCCATTCCCCGCCGCGCTGGGCGACGAGAATGGCGGTCACTCTGGTGCGCATATCGGGCTCAGTCTAGGCGTGGAACGTGGACGAGCCCTGTAGCCATGCCGCACAGGCGTGGCGCGGCATGAAACCCGCGCGACGCCGGAGCGCCTACATGGCTTCTTTGCGCAGCCTCCGGCGCTCGCGTTCCGAGAGGCCGCCCCAGATGCCGAAGCGCTCATCGTTCTCGAGCGCGTACTCGAGGCACTCCGATCGGACCTCGCAGCCCTCGCAGATGCGCTTCGCTTCGCGGGTGGATCCGCCCTTCTCCGGGAAGAACGCCTCGGGATCCGTCTGCGCGCACAGGGCATCGGTCTGCCAGGAGAGCGCCTCATCCTCGGTGCGGACCCCGGGGACGCCGAGGAAGACGGGATCTACGAACCAGTTACCGGGAACCGGCGAGTGTGACGAGTCGCTCAAGTGACACTCCTTACTCGTTTCCCCTGCGCTGTGGAAATCCGCGCAACACACACAATTACACCGTTGTGATTCGCTCAAGTCAAGCCGAGAAGTCTAAAGCCTCAAGAAGACATTGAGGGTCTAAGACACGCAGGCGTGTCGCAAATGTGGTGCGGCGGAACCGCGGAGCGTCGGATCACCCGCTGCGCCGGTCGCCCGCGTCGGAGTTCGCATCGCTCCCGGCGTCGTTCCCCGGGTCACCTCCCACGGTCGCGAGGAAGACCTCGCCGTGCCCGGTGAGAAGGATCGTCTCTCCCGCGGACACGTAGAGCGACTGGCCCCGCCGCACGTTCGCCACCTCGGCGACCTCAGCCTCGGGGCGTTCGACGCGCACGCGGCCCGCCGTGGCGACGAGCACGACCGGGTGCGGCGCCGAGACCCGGACCTCGGGGGCGCTCTCATCGGGAGCCGACCCCGTGTCCTCCGCCTCGTCCGGATCGCAGAGCCTGGCGCGCAGCAGCTGGAAGTCGGGGACCCCCGGCTGCCACCCGATGAGGCCGGGGGCCAGCCGAGCGCACGGGAATCTCGGCTCGGAGAGCTCTCCCGTGTCGACCACCCGGCACAGCTCGGCGATGTCGACGTGCTTCTCGGTGAGACCCGCCCTCAGCACATTGTCCGATGCCGCCATCACCTCCACCGCGATCCCGCCGAGGTAGGCGTGCAGCTGCCTCGCCCCCAGGAAGATCGCCTCGCCCGGCGACAGGAGCACGAGGTGCAGCAGGAGGGAGACGAGGATTCCCGGATCGCCGGGGTGGGTCGCCACGAGTTCCCGCAGAGCGGCGACGCGCTCGGGATCGACCCCGCGCTCCTCGACGGGATCGAGGGCGAGAAGCGCCGCGAGCGCTTCGAGCGCCCGCGCGACGAACCCGTCGCCGCTGAACGCCCAGTCCAGGAACGCGCGCCGGAGTTCGTCGGGATCCGGCCCCGCGAGCCGATCCGCGACGGCCTCGAGCGCCGTCGCCCCGGTCGCGTCCCCGCTCGCTCTCGCGCACGACGCGAGGGCGAAGAGCTCTCGTCTGGCCTCGTCGAGCGATCGAAAGCCGCTGAGCGCCCGCACCTCGCTGAGCGCGACGAGCAGTTCGGGCTTGTGATTGGGATCCCCGTAGTTGCGCTGAGGAGAGTCGACGGGGACACCGGCGGCCTCCTCGGCGGCGTATCCGTCCATCGCCTGCTCGAGATCCGGGTGCACCTGCAGCGAGAGCGGCGCGCCGATCGCGAGCACCTTGAGCAGGAACGGGAGTCTTCGCCCGTCGACGCCGTAGTGCTCCGGGTCGCTCTCGATGAGATCGATCAGCGTCTGCTTCCCCGGTGTCGCCTTCGCGACGGTCGCCGGGCTCCCGGGGTGGGCTCCGAGCCACAACTCGGCCTGAGGCTCCCCCGTGGGGGGCATTCCCAGCATGTCGGGAAGCGCGTCCCTCGAGCCCCAGGCGTAAGCGCGCGGGGTGTTCTCGATGAAGATCAGCACGTTCCTCCTCCGACTCAGGGCTCGGGCCGGCGTGCGCCATGCTCTACCATACCGACTATGGCGGAGAGCAGGACCCGACTCGGTGTGAGCGCGTACGCGATCTGCGTTTTCGCCTTCGCCCTCGGCAGCAACGGGGTTCGCAACCTGTTCGGGTGGCCGGCCTTCCTCGGTCTCGCCGTCGTGCTCACCGCGCTCGGCGTCGTGGTCTTCATCCGGGAGAAGCCCGACCGGTTCCGATGGTACCGGCTTCCGTCGCCGATCTACTGGTTCCTCGCGCTCGCAGCACTGTCGCTCATCTGGTCGCAGTACCGCCTCGAGACGCTGCTCGGGGTGGTCGCGCAGCTCGCGACCACCGCGCTCGCGATCGTGCTCGCCTTCGTCCTGACGTGGCACGAGGTGCTGCGCACGCTCGGCAGCGCGCTGCGCTACCTCATCGGACTGTCGTTCCTGTTCGAGCTGTGGGTGTCGCTCTTCGTGCGCGAGCCGCTGCTGCCCTGGTGGATGG
>JAPSIU010000202.1 GCA_031178565.1 Leucobacter sp.
GGTTGGCGCAGCGGGGGTCGGCGGAGCGGGGCTCGGCGGCGCGGCGGTCGGCGGCGCGGCGGTCGGCGGAGCGGGGCTCGGGGGAGTGACGGTTGGAGGGGGGAGCATGCATTCAGACTAGTTGCACTCGGTTCAACAAATCAAAGAGGGACCGAATGCGCCCTCCCGTCCGATCTGCTCGATCCGTCCGATCCGTCCGATCCGTCCGATCCGCTCGATCCGCTCGATCCACCCGAGGGAATCGTCCGCGCCCGAGGGGTGCGGCGCGGATACTTCCCTCGGGCAGGAAGAATCCCTGCGGGGAAGCGGGTTCGCGAGCGAGCGCGGCGGGTCGGGCGGGCGCAGCGGCGCGGGCGGGCGCGGCGGCGGGTCGGGCGGGCGGGCGCAGCGGCGCGAGCAGGCGCGGCGGGTCGGGCGGGTCGGGCGGGCGCGGCGATCCGAGCGGAGAGGCGGGGAAGGAGCGCGAAACTCAGGCGGGGCAGCGCGTGCTTCTCGCGGCGCGCATACTTCTCGAAGCGCGCCGTCTCCCGGAGCGATCTCGCTCGAAGGCCTCGCTCAGACCGACCTGAACACCGCGACGACCTTGCCGAGCACCTCTGCGTGGTCGCCGAGGATCGGCTCGAAAGCGCTATTGCGGGGGAGGAGCCAGGTGTGGCCGTCCCGGCGCCGGAACACCTTGACGGTCGCCTCGCCGTCGAGCATGGCGGCCACGATGTCGCCGTTCTCGGCCTCGCGCTGCTGGCGGATGACCACGAAATCGCCGTCGCAGATGGCCGCGTCGATCATGGAGTCGCCCACGACGCGGAGCATGAACAGCTGGCCGTCGCCCACGAGCCGGCGGGGAAGCGGGACGATCTCCTCGACCTGCTGCTCGGCGGTGATGGGGACGCCCGCCGCGATCTGACCGACGAGCGGCACGTACGCGGCCTCCTCCGGCTGCTGCTGGTGAGTGTCCGAGACCGCCCGGCTCGTCTCCGCGAGTTCGATCAGAATCTCGAGCGCCCGGGGGCGGTTCGGGTCGCGCCTGATGTACCCCGCGAGCTCGAGTCTGCTCAGCTGATGGGTCACGCTGGAGAGCGATGAGAGCCCGACGGCGTCTCCGATCTCGCGCATGCTCGGAGGATATCCGCGGCTCTCCACCGATCTGGCGATGTACTCGAGGATCGCCTGCTGCTTCTCGCTGAGAGGCTTCGGGGCCCGCTGCGCGGCTGCGTTGCTCATCGCTTTCCTTTCCCTGTCGGGGATCGGCCCCGTGCTCGGAGGGAGCGCTCCTCGGGAGGGGCGTTCGCCGGGAATTCACGGTCGATCCGTGAATGTCGGTGGTCGGTGGTTGGGTGAGGTCGTTGTTCGAAACCCTAGTCTCTGCATTCGACGGACACCAAACATGTGTTCGAGTGTCGCGAGAAAGGTTGGAACACGTATTCGATTCAGGGCTTGCAGTTTCGAAACATCGAAGATACATTCGAAACAGATGTTCGCACGTGTGGATGAATACGGAGCGATGTCGCGAAGGAAAGGAAGCCAAGATGAGTGCACAGGGAGTTCTCTCGATCGGTTTCGACGCCGAGACGCAGCGAGATGCCGGAACCCGGTCGGCGTCCAGCGGTGATCACCCCGCGCGGCTGCGCTTGACCCAACGCGGACGCGTGGTGTTCGGAGCTCTCGCAACCATAGTGGTCGCGGGTCTGCTCGCATTCGTGGCGGCTCTCGCGGCTCCCCAGGCACTCGCTTCGGACGAGTCGGGCGGCCGACAGTTCCACTACGTGGTGGCCCAGCCGGGAACGTCTCTGTGGTCGCTGGCCGGTCAGCTCGATCCCGAGGCCGACCCGAGGGATCTGGTCGCGGAGATCGTCCAGCTCAATCAGCTCGACGGGTCGGGCGTGCAGGCCGGTCAGCCCATCGCGGTTCCGCTGCGCTACTCCGACGGCGTGGGGGTCGTCTCCGCCGAGGAACTCGGCGGAGAGCTCGATGGAGAGGCCGGCGCCACGGTCGAGGGCTGATCGAACTCGACGCGGCGCACGTGGGCCAGAGCGGCGCGGACCCGAGCCGCGGGGTGAGTGCAGGTGAACACGGGCGAACGCCGAGAAAGGCAGCCGAATTCAGGCGGATAGACTGGCTCGGTGACCAGCCTGAGCGACCTCCCCCTCCGCGCCAATCTCGTCGGCAAGCAGCCATACGGGGCGCCGCAGGATCCAGTGCCCGTCAGCCTGAACGTCAACGAGAACACGCATCCGATCCCCGAGGCCGTCGTCGAGGACATCGTCGCCTCCCTCGCACGAGCGGTTCGCGGTGTGAACCGCTACCCGGATCGGGAGTTCTCGGAGCTCCGCGAGTCGCTGGCGGGCTACCTCGGTCACGGTCTCGTCGCTGAGCAGCTCTGGGCCGCGAACGGCTCGAACGAGGTGCTGCAGCAGATCCTGCAGGCCTTCGGCGGCCCGGGCCGCACGCTCCTGAGCTTCACCCCCACCTATTCGATGTACCCCCTGCTCGCCTCCGGCACGGATACCGGCTGGATCGCGGTTCCCCGCCCCGACGACTACGCGCTCACGCCCGAGCTCGTGGCGGAGGCCCTGCGTGCACACGGCCCCGACATCGCGATCCTCTGCGGCCCGAACAACCCGACCGGGACGCCCCTGGATCGCGAGGTGATCCTCGCGGCCTACGAGGCCTTCGACGGCATCCTGATCGTGGACGAGGCGTACCAGGAGTTCGATGCCGAGCGCGAGAGCGCCGTCACCCTGCTCCCGGGCCGGCACCGGCTCCTCGTCTCCCGGACCATGAGCAAGGCCTTCGCGTTCGCCGGTGTGAGGCTCGGCTACCTCGCGGCGGACCCCGCCGTCATCGACGCTCTGCGCCTCGTGCGCCTGCCGTACCACCTGTCGGCGCTCACGCAGGCCGCGGCGACGGCGGCGATCCGTCACTCGGGGGAGATGCTCGCCACGGTCGCCGATATCCGGGCCCAGCGCGACCGTCTCGCCGTCGCGCTCACGGAGCTCGGCTACCGCGTGCACCCCAGCGGCGCGAACTTCCTCCTCGTCGGCGGGTTCGCCGAACCCACCGCCACCTTCGAGGCGCTGCGGCGGCGGGGAATCCTCATCCGCAACCTCGGGATCCCCGGGCACCTGCGCATCACGGCGGGAACCGAGGCCGAGACGACCGCGGTGATCGAGGCCGTCGCGGCACTCGGCCCCGGAGGCGCGCGGGGTTAGCGCCGCCCGTTCGCGGATGCTCCCGCATCCGCCGCGATAGGATCGTCATCATGACCGCTGCAACACGAAAGGCCTCGCTCGAGCGCTCCACGAGCGAGTCCCGGATCGACCTGAGCGTCGACCTCGACGGAACGGGCGCCTCCGACATCGACACGGGCGTGCCCTTCTTCGACCACATGCTCACCGCCTTCGCCAAGCACTCCCTGACCGACCTGACCGTGCGCGCGGAGGGCGACGTGCACATCGACGTGCACCACACCGTCGAGGACACCGGCATCCTTCTCGGTCAGGCGATCCTCGAAGCACTCGGCGACAAGAGCGGCATCTCCCGCTACGGCGACGCCCTCGTGCCGCTCGACGAGGCGCTCGCGCAGGCCGTGGTCGACATCTCGGGCCGGCCGTACCTCGTGCACTCCGGCGAGCCCGCGGGCTTCGAGTTCCACCTCATCGGCGGGCACTTCACGGGCTCGATGGTGCGCCACTTCTTCGAGGCGTTCACCCTCAACGCGCGACTCACCGTGCACCTCCGGCTCGTCGAGGGCCGCGATCCGCACCACATCGCGGAAGCGGAGTTCAAGGCCTTCGCCCGCGCGCTCCGGCAGGCCAAGGCGAGGGATCCGCTCGTAGCGGGCGTGCCGTCGACCAAGGGTGCGCTGTGACGACTCCTCGCAAGCGGGTCGTCGTTCTCGACTACGGCTCGGGGAACGTGCACTCCGCCGTGAAGGCGCTCGCGAGGGCGGGGGCCGAGGTCGAGCTGACCCGGGATCCGGATGCCGTGGCGAACGCCGACGGCCTGCTCGTGCCCGGCGTGGGCGCCTTCGACGCGGTCATGCGGCAGCTGCGGGAGGTCCGCGGCGGAGAGCTCATCGACCGCCGACTCGCCGGCGGTCGTCCGGTGCTCGGGATCTGCGTCGGCCAGCAGGTGATGTTCGACCGGGGGGTCGAGCGCGGCATCGAGACCGATGGCCTCGGCCAGTGGCCGGGCGTCGTGCGGCAGCTCGAAGCCCCCGTCCTCCCGCACATGGGCTGGAACACGGTCGATGTTCCCGAGGGGTCTGTCCTCTTCGACGGAATCGCCGAGGAGCGCTTCTACTTCGTGCACAGCTACGCGGTGACGGAGTGGACGCTCGAGGGCCGCACCGAGGCCACCCGTCCGCTCGTCACCTGGGCTGAGCACGGCGAGCGCTTCGTCGCCGCCGTCGAGAACGGACCGCTCAGCGCGACCCAGTTCCACCCCGAGAAGTCCGGCGAGGCCGGCATCCAGCTGCTCCGCAACTGGATCTCCGCCCTGTAGAAGGCCCGATGGGCCGTAGAAGGAAAGACGACAAACCAGCATGAGCGAATTCGCCGAGAGCCCGAAACTGGAGCTGCTGCCCGCGATCGACATGGTCGACGGCAAGGCCGTCCGCTTGACGCAGGGGGAGGCGGGCACCGAGACCAACTACGGCAGTCCCGTGGATGCCGCGATCGACTGGATCGAGCAGGGCGCCGAGTGGATCCACCTCGTCGATCTCGACGCCGCGTTCGGGCGCGGCAGCAACGTCGGGGTGGCGCGGAAGATCATCAAGCGCGCTGGAGGACGCGTGAACGTCGAGTTCTCCGGCGGCATCCGCGACGACGCGAGTCTCGAGGCCGCGATCGAGATGGGGGCCCGCCGAGTCAACCTCGGCACGGCTGCGCTGGAGAATCCCGAGTGGACCCGATCGGTGATCGCGCGTTTCGGGGACCAGATCGCGGTCGGGCTCGACGTCCGCGGGGAGACGCTCGCAGCACGCGGGTGGACCGAGGAGGGCGGCAACCTCTGGGATGTGCTGGAGCGCCTCGAAGACGCGCACTGCGCGCGCTACGTGGTCACCGACGTGACGAAGGACGGCACGCTGCGCGGGCCGAACATCGAGCTGCTCGAGCAGGTGTGCGCCCGCACGGATCGACCGGTCGTCGCCTCCGGAGGCGTGTCGAGCCTCGACGACCTCGCCGCTCTCCGCTCGGTCGTCCCGCTCGGGGTCGAGGGGGCGATCGTCGGCAAGGCGCTCTACGACGGCGCGTTCACACTCGCAGCGGCCCTGGACGTGGCCGGGCGCTGAGCCCGGGATCCCGGTGGCGATCAAGAAGCTTCCCTCCACGGGGGACACCCCGAGATCCACGGGTGCACCCGAGGGCCTCGTCCCGGGAGGGAGTGCCGACTCCGCCGGGTTCCCGTGGGCCGGCCGCAGCTTCGATCACCACGGAACGGCCTTCGCCGGCGATGACGGAACCGCGCCGGAGGCCGTGCGAGCCGCGGTGCGATCAGTGCGCGAGGCCGAGGAGGCGACTCGGGGAGCGGCCGG
>JAPSIU010000203.1 GCA_031178565.1 Leucobacter sp.
ATCGACGGCGGCGTGACGGTGGCGCAGGACGCGCTGGCGACGATCCCGGGCCTGCGGATCGTCGGCGAGTACCTGGTGCCGGTGCGCTTCGTGCTCGTCGCTCGGCGAGGCACGCGGCTCGAGGACATCGCCGTCGTCTCGGGCCACCCGGTCGCGTACGGCCAGTGCCGGGCATGGCTCGACGATCAGGTCCCGCGCCACCGTCACCTGCTCGCCACGTCGAACGTGCAGGCCGCCGCCGATCTCTTCCAACCGGAGAAGGGGATCGACGCGGCCATCGCACCTCCCGGGATCGAGGAGCACTACGACGTCGACGTGCTCGCCGAGGGGATCGCGGAGAACCCGGACGCGGTGACCCGCTTCGTGCTCGTGAGCCGGACGGTTCCCGTGGGCGAGCCGACGGGAGCCGACAAGACGAGCCTCATCGTCGAGCTCCCCGAGGATCGAGCGGGCGCCCTGCTCGAACTGCTTGAGCAGTTCGCGACGCGCGGGGTCAACCTCACGCTGCTCGCCTCGCGGCCGATCGGCGACCGCATGGGCCGATACCGCTTCGTGATCGACGCCGAGGGGCACGTGAAGGACGAGCGGGTGGCCGACGCCCTGCTCGGTGTGAAGCGCTTCAGTCCTCGCGTGGTCTTCCTGGGGTCCTATCCCCGGGCCGATCGCATCGCGGCGACGATCCGCGACGCGCACGACGACGACGCCTTCCGCGACGCTCGGGACTGGCTGCGCGGCGTGATCGAGGGCACGCCCGACGGCGAGGCCTGAGCCGATCCCGCTCGACGAGCAGCAATCCTTGACAGCGCACTAGTGTGTAATGCACACTAGTGCGCAAGGGATAGGCCGGAAGCATTCGCGTCCCGCCGTACCCGGCCGAGGAGGAGCGCATGGACGCCACGCAGTTGCTCAAGGGGGTGCTCGACGCCGCAGTGCTCGCCGTGGTCCAGCGCGAGGACGGCTACGGCTACGACGTCGTCCGCCGCCTCCGAGACGCCGGGC
The DNA here is from genome assembly GCA_031178565.1 of Leucobacter sp. Classification (GTDB taxonomy): domain Bacteria; phylum Actinomycetota; class Actinomycetes; order Actinomycetales; family Microbacteriaceae; genus Leucobacter. Next base: position 1,000 of record JAPSIU010000203.1, read on the forward strand.
TGGAGGAGGTCGGCGACGCATCGGTCTACGGCACACTGCGCCGCCTCTACGCCGCGGGGGCGCTCTCGACGTACGTCGTGCCCTCGGAGGGCGGCCCGCACCGCAAGTACTACAGCATCACGCCGACGGGGCAGGAACTGCTGGCCGAGCAGCGCGACGGGTGGGAGCGCTTCTCGGCGATCCTCACCGGTCTCATCGCCCCGCAACCGTCCGCCGCAGAGAAGGGGCCGCGCGCATGAGCACCGCAATCCACACCCACGAGGGCCGTGACCACGAGGAACGCGCCCGGGAGTTCGTGGACGCGGTGCGCGCCCAGCTCTCCGACCTCCCCGGGGAGGAGATCGAGGAGTTGACCGACGGCCTGCAAGCGGATCTCGCCGATCGGCTCGGTGACGGCGGAGAGCTGGACGATCCCGAACGTTACGCGGAGGAGCTGCGCCAGGCGGCGGGGTTGCCGCTGCGGATCGCTCCGGATCCCGCGGAACGACCGAAGCTCGGGCTTCGCGAGCGGGCAGCGGCGGCGGCCGACGGCTGGAGAGCGTGGCTGGACGGATCCGCGAGGCGCCGTGCGGTCCGCGACTTCGCGGTCGCGCTCAAGCCGGTGTGGTGGGTGATGCGCGGGGTCGCGCTGACCGCGGTTCTCGCCCTCGTCGCGGGCTGGCCGGCTCTGAGCCCCCTCTGGATGCTCGCAGCCCTGCTGCTCACAGTGCTGAGCGTGCAGTGGGGTCGCGGCCGCTGGGCGCCGGCATGGTGGGGGATCTGGGCGCGCAGGATCGCGAGCGTCGTGGCGGTCCTCGCCATACTGCCGCTCTACTCCGGTCTGGCGAGCGCGCTGACGCCGCCCGCCGCGAGCGGGCCCTGGTATCTGCCCGGACTCAACTCGAACGAGACGCAGGTCACCAACATCTTCGCCTACGGCTGCGAGGGGGAGCCGCTCGACGGCGTCCAGCTGTTCTCGCAGGACGGGCAGCCGCTGCACACCGGCGACAGCGATCCGGGCAGCCACCCGGACTGGGTTCCGATGACGGGCAGCGGAGACGGACCCTGGGCCGATCAGATCGAGTATCGGCGCAACGCGGCAGCGACGATGCCCGACGAGTGGAACGTGTTCCCGCTGCGGGAGATCCGTATCTCAGCGGGAGGGTCCGGGATCGACCCGGACGCGCAGGTTCCGGGCCCCGGATCGACGAGCGGCGCCGACGAGGATCCGGAGGCGCCGTACCTGAAGGTTCCGGGGCTCAGCGGCTGCGAGGCCGCTGAGCCTGACGCAGAGGAGACGGAGCGGTGAACTCCCCGGTCAGCGCGAAGCAGCACGTGGCGATCGCGTCATCAGCGCGGTCGGGATCGCCGTCGGGGTCGCGCTCAGGCGGCCGCTCGCCACTGCGGGAGCACGCGCACGAGGAGGGCCCCCGGGTCCACCGCGCCGCTCACGGCGGTCGCGAACCCGAAGTCGTCGCCGTCGAGCTGCACAGGCTCCGGCCGCGGTACCGCGAGCGCGTATCGGGTCGCTCGCAGATAGGTGACGCTGCGGGTGTCGTTGGCGAGGTCGATGATCCTGCGGCCCGTCCGCGTCTTCCGAAGCACGCCGTTCTCCCAGCCGATCTTGTTCCAGATCCGCAGCCATGAGAACGCGCCGAGCGGTCGCAGGGCGACCACGTCGAGCTTGCCGTCGTCGAGCTTGGCGTCGGGGATCAGCAGCACTCCGCCGGGCATGAGCCCGCAGTTGCCGATCATCACCGTGTACACCGAGAGCGATTTCACCTCGGAGCTGTCGACCGAGTAGTGGATCTGCAGCGGCCGGTCCTTGAGCATTGTGCGCACGCCGGCGTCCACGTACGCGAGCCAGCCGAGGCGCTTCTTGAGCGTGGCCCGCGTCGCTGAGATCGCACGGGCGTCGAGGCCCATTCCGGCGAGCACGAGGAACGCGTGCCGGTCCTCCGTCTCGTCCTCGCGTATGATCGTCAGCAGGCCGAGGTCGATGGCGCGGTTCCGGCCGTAGAAGGCGGCCTCCACGATCTCATCGAGCCGGTTCAGCGGGATCCCGAGGTTCCTCGCGAGCAGGTTGCCGGTGCCCTGCGGGACGATCGCGATCGGGATCCCCGTGCCGCGCAGCGCCTCGGCGACCGCCCGGAGGGTGCCGTCGCCCCCGCTCGCGAGCACCACACTCGCCCCGGCTTCGACCGCGCGGCGGGCGGCGCTCACCCCGGCGTCGTCCTTCGAGGTCTCGTACCAGCGGGTGGGCGCCCAGCCGGCCTTCCGGGCCTCCCGCGTCACGACGGATCGCAGCGTGGCGAGGTCCGTCTTCTGCGGTTGATACACGACCGCGGCGCTCGGCTGATGGCGCGCGACGGGAGAGGACATGGATCCAGGTTAGCGGGGCCGGACCGTCGTCGCGGCTCCGGCGGGAGCGCCCGCGGAGCGCCACCGCTAAGCTGGCAGGTGTGATCGATCCAGTCTTGCTCCGCAACGATCCCGAGGCCGTCAAGCGTTCGCAGCGCGCGCGAGGAAACGACGAGGCGGTGGTGGATCAGGCGCTCGCCGCCGATGCGGCTCGCCGAGCGGCGCTGACCGAGTTCGAGACCCTGCGCGCTGAGCAGAACGAGTTCGGCAAGCGGGTGAAGGCGGCGTCCAAGGACGAGAAGCCGGCGCTCATCGCGAAGGCGCAGGAGCTCGCCGCCGCGGTGAAGGCCGCGGACGCGAGGGCCAAGGAGGCCGACGCCGCGTTCCAGGCGTTCTCGATGCGCATCGAGAACATCGTGATCGAGGGGGTGCCCGCCGGCGGCGAGGAGAACTTCGTCACGCTGCGCGAGGTGGGCGCGAAGCCGGAGTTCGACTTCGAGGCGCGCGACCACCTCGAGCTCGGCGAACTGCTCGGCGCGATCGATATGGAGCGCGGGGCGAAGGTCTCGGGCGCGAGGTTCTACTTCCTGCGGGGCGTCGGCGCTCGCCTCGAGCTCGCGCTCATGAACCTGGCGCTGGACCGGGCGCTCTCACACGGCTTCGTCCCGCTGATCACTCCGACGCTCGTGAAGCCCGAGATCATGCAGGGCACCGGATTCCTGGGTGAGCACGCCGACGAGGTCTACCACCTGCCGGCCCAGGATCTCTTCCTCACGGGCACGAGCGAGGTCGCGCTCGCGGGGTATCACTCCGACGAGATCATCGACCTGTCGCGGGGCCCGCTGCGCTACGCCGGCTGGTCCACCTGCTACCGCAGCGAGGCCGGCTCCCACGGCAAGGACACCCGCGGGATCCTGCGCGTGCACCAGTTCAACAAGCTCGAGATGTTCGTCTACGCGGATCCCTCCGATGCGGAGGCGGAGCACGACCGTCTCGTCGGCTGGCAGGAGGAGATGCTCGGGTCGCTCGGCCTCCACTACCGTGTGATCGACGTCGCGGCCGGGGATCTCGGATCCAGCGCGGCGCGGAAGTACGACATCGAGGCCTGGGTGCCCACCCAGAACGCCTATCGAGAGCTCACCTCGACGAGCAATTGCACCACGTACCAGTCGCGCCGCCTCGCGACGCGCTTCCGCACCGAGTCGGGCAAGACCGCTCCGGTCGCCACGCTCAACGGCACGCTGGCGACGACGCGCTGGCTCGTCGCGATCCTCGAGACGCATCAGAACGCCGACGGCAGCGTCACGGTGCCCGAGGCGCTGCGCCCCTATCTCGGCGGGCTCGAGGTGTTCGAGTCCGACACCACCGCGCGGAACCGGGCCGAACTCGACGAACTGGCGCGGCAGGACGCAGAGGACCTGCGAGACCTGAACGAGACGACGCAGGCCGAGCAGATCCGATGAGCGGTCGGATCGCGCCGGAGGACCGGCACATCATCGCGCTCGACCTCGACGGAACCGTCCTCAACAACGGCGGTCACGGCGCCGGCGACGACCCGGTGTCGGGATACGTCGAGCCCGATCTGGCCGACGCGATCCGGACCCTGCACGAGGTCGGCCACGAGGTCGTCGTCGCCACGGGGCGCTCGGTGGACGCGACACTGCCCGTGGTCGAACTGCTCGGGATCCGACCCGAATGGGTGATCGCCTGCAACGGGGCGGTGACGCTGCGCCGCGACCCGCTCGCTCCGCGCGCGTACCGCCGCGAGTACGTGGAGGCCTTCGACCCGAGCGACGCGCTCGTGCGGATCCGGGCGCAGCTCGTGACCGCGCGCTTCGCGGTCGAGCTCGCCGACGGAGGATTTCTGTACACCGAGTCGATCCCGGCAGGCACCCTGCCGGCGAACCAGCGACGCGTACCCTTCGAGGAACTGCTCGGAGTGCAGGCGTCCCGTGTCGTCGTGGTCTCTCCCGACCACCGCCTCGAGGAGTTTCTCAGCGCGGTCGAGTCGCTCGGCCTCACGCACGTGTCGTACTCGGTCGGGCACACCTCGTGGCTCGACATCGCCCCCGACGGGGTGACGAAGGCGAGTGCGCTCGAGGTCGTCTCCTCGAAGCTCGGGATCGACCGCTCGCGGGTCTTCGCCGCGGGCGACGGTCGGAACGACCTCGCGAT
>JAPSIU010000204.1 GCA_031178565.1 Leucobacter sp.
CTACACCGCGTTCTCCGGGTCGCACCAGGACGCGATCAAGAAGGGCTTCGAACGGATGGCGCAGGACGCCGAGGCCGCCGGCGTACCGGTCGACGAGCTCGAGTGGGCCGTGCCGTATCTGCCGGTGGACCCGAAGGATCTGGGCCGGTCGTACGAGGCGGTCATCCGGGTCAACTCCCAGTCGGGCAAGGGCGGCGTCGCCTACCTGCTCAAGACCGACCACCACCTGGATCTGCCGCGCCGTCTGCAGATCGAGTTCAGCGCGGTCGTCCAGGGCGTGACCGACAGCGAGGGCGGCGAGATGTCGAGCGATGAGATCTGGCGGATCTTCCAGCACGAGTACCTGCCGTCGCGCGACCCCGAAGCCGACCGCTGGGGGCGCTACGAGATCTTCCGCACCTCCTCCACGAGCGCGGGCGACGGTGTGACCGAGCTCACGGTCGACTACCGCATCGGCGACGAGGAGCATCAGACGACCTCGCGCGGCAACGGGCCCGTCGACGCATTCCTGAACGCGCTGAACGAGACCGGCCACAGCGTGACGCTCTTCGACTACGTCGAGCACGCGATGAGCTCCGGCGGCGACGCCGTCGCTGCCGCCTACGTGGACCTCGAGGTCGACGGGCAGCGCCTGTGGGGCGTCGGGATCGACCCCGACACGAGCCGCGCGACGCTCAAAGCGATCGTCAGCTCCGTCAACCGGTCGGTGCGCAATTCCGTTCGGGAGCGCGAGACGGAGACCGTGAACGCGTAACCCGCGTCTGAGCGGACGACAGGACCGGGCGTTCGCGCCCGGTCCTTTCGTAGATATATTCGAATCATCGGTGTGGCGGCTCCGCCGATGTCGGAGGGGACCTCTAGGGTAGGCGTGTGATTGCTTCGATTCGCGGAGAGGTGCTCTCCTCCGGCGCCGGCTGGGTCGTCGTTGGCATCGGCGGTTTCGGCATGCGCGTGGAGGTGCCGAGCGGACGCGTGTCGCAGGCCCGGCCCGGCGGCGAGGTGTCGCTGCACACCTCGCTCGTGGTGCGGGAGGACTCGCTGACGCTCTTCGGTTTCGCGACGGAGGACGAGCTGGCGGTCTTCGGGCACCTCATCGCGGTCTCGGGCGTCGGCCCCCGCAGCGCGCTCGGGGTGCTCTCGGGGCTCACCCCCGCGGAGATCGCGCGCGCCGTCGCCGCCGAGGACGAGAAGCCGTTCCGGAAGGTGTCGGGGATCGGGCCGAAGACCGCGAAGCTCATCGTCGTCTCCCTCGCGGGCAAGCTTCCGGAGCTCGGCCTGGCGGATGGCGCGGCGGAGGTCGACGGCGGCGGGTCGCAGGATCCGTCGGGCGCGACCGCGGAGGCCGTGCGCGACGGGCTCGTCGGCCTCGGCTGGGCCGAGTCCGACGCCTGGCAGGCGGTGCAGGACGCACGCGGCGCGGGAGCTCCCGACGACAGCGCGGGACTGCTGCGCGCCGCGCTCGCGCTGCTGCAGGGCGCGCGCGGGGGCCGCCGATGACGAACGAGCTCTCACCGCAGGCCGCCCCGTCGGAGCAGGGCTTCGAGGGAGCGCTGCGTCCCGCCACCCTCGAGGAGTTCGTGGGGCAGACGAAGGTCCGCCGGCAGCTCAGCCTCCTCCTCGGCGCAGCGACCATGCGGCAGCAGACGCCGGATCACATCCTCCTCGCCGGCCCTCCGGGCCTCGGCAAGACGACGCTCTCGATGATCGTCGCCGCCGAACTCGATCGCCCGCTGCATCAGACCTCGGGGCCCGCGATCCAGCACGCCGGAGACCTGGCCGCCGTGCTCTCGGCGCTGACGCCCGGCGAGGTGCTCTTCGTCGACGAGATCCACCGCATGGCGCGGACCGCGGAGGAGATGCTCTATCTCGCCATGGAGGACTTCAAAGTCGACATCATGGTCGGCAAGGGCGCGGGGGCCACCTCGGTTCCGCTCGAACTGTCGCCGTTCACGCTCGTGGGCGCGACGACGCGCGCCGGACTGCTGCCGAACCCCCTGCGCGATCGCTTCGGCTTCACCGCGCACCTCGAGTTCTACTCGGATGAGGAGCTCACAAGAGTGGTGCGCCGCGCCGCGCGACTGCTCGACTTCGACGTGTCCGATCAGGGGGTGGAGGAGATCGCGCGGCGCTCCCGCGGCACCCCCCGGATCGCGAACCGGCTGCTGCGTCGAGTGCGTGACTACAGCCTCGTGCACGGAACGCCGGGCGACACGGAGAGCGTGCAGGCCGCGCTCACCCTGTACGACGTCGACCACCACGGGCTGGATCGGCTCGACCGGGAGGTGCTCCGCGTGGTGGTCGAGCGCTTCGGCGGCGGCCCCGTGGGGCTGTCCACGCTGTCGGTGTCGGTCGGCGAGGAGTCCGAGACGATCGAGGCCGTCGTCGAGCCCTTCCTCGTGCGCGCCGGCCTGCTGGCGCGCACGCCCCGCGGCCGTGTGGCGACGCGACTCGGCTGGGAGCACATCGGTCTCAGGCCGCCGGAGGCGTCGCCGACCCTGCTGGGATGAAGGATCCGGTTCCCAGGCGGATCACGGTAGACTGACTCAGTCTGTGCGCTCCGCGTACGTACTTCCCGCCTTTCGAAAGGACCACTGTGGCTCTGGACCCGATTACCATCCTGATGTTCGCGCTGATCGCGGTACTGATCTTCTTCATGTTCCGCAACGGCAAGAAGCGTCAGCAGGCCATGCAGGAGCTGCAGAACGGACTGCGCCCGGGCGCCGAGGTCATGCTGCAGTCGGGCATCTTCGGCACCATCGAGTCGATCGACGACGAGGACAATCGCGTCACCGTCCGCAGCGGGAGCAGCACCCTCGTGGTGCACCGCAACGCGGTCTCGCAGGTCGTCACCCCGGTCGATGCGGCCGAAGCCGAGCCCACCGTCGGCGGTCTCGCACCGGACGACGATCCGGCCTTCGGCGAGCGGATCGCCGGTGAGCGCACCGACGCGGCCGATGCGACCGACGCGGGCGGACGCACCGCTCCGACGGAGGGCGCGGCGGACGACACCGATTCGGAGCAGGCGCCCGGTTCCGACGGCGATTCGACCGACACGCGGGGAACCGGGGAGCCGGGGGACGAGCAGACGCCCAAGGCGTAGCCTCGCCCGCCGCGGCAGAGCCCGCGGCACCCGTGTCTTCAACGTTTAGAGAAAGCAGTTCAGTCTTGGCGTCCACACCTGCGGTGCGGAGGGCTCGTCGCTCCCTCATCCTCCTCCTCGTCTTCATCGTCGGTCTCGCCGGACTGATCACCCTCGGGGTGTTCCGCAGCGATGCGACGTGGACGCCGAAGCTGGCTCTCGATCTCCAGGGCGGCACCCAGATCCTCCTCGCGGCCGAGCAGACCGACGGCCGGGCGGTGAGCGGCGAGCAGCTGGATCAGGCGGTCTCGATCATCCGGCAGCGCGTGGACTCGGCCGGTGTGTCCGAGGCGGAGATCACCACTCAGGGCGGGCAGAACATCTCCGTCTCGATCCCGGGCAAGGTCGACGAGGCCACGATGCAGCGCATCGAGGCCTCGGCCCAGCTCGACTTCCGCCCCGTGCTGGCGGTCGACATCGGCGTGTCGCTCGAGGAGGCGACGGGCGAGAACGCAGCAGGCGAGGAGCCCGCCGACCCCGCGGCCGAGGACCCGGCTGCCGAGGAGGGCCCGGACGCCGGCGAGTTGGATCCCGATCCGCTGCCGGAGGGTGCCGGCGACCTCGCGTGGATCACCCCCGCCCTGCAGCAGCAGTTCGCCGACTTCACCTGCGACTCCGACGCCGCGCTCGACACGCGCGAGGCCCCGGCAGACCGGCCGCTCGTCACCTGCGACGACTCGGGCACGATGAAGTACATCCTCGGCCCGGTCGAACTGACCGGCGACGTCATCACCGACGCGGTCGGTCAGGCGGAGACGACCCAGACCGGGGCGACGACCGGCGGCTGGGTCGTGCAGATCACGATGAACGACATGGGCACTGAGGTCTTCGGCAAGATCAGCACCCGGCTCTACGGCGCGCCCGAGCCCCAGAACCAGTTCGCCTTCGTGCTCGACGGGCGCGTGCTCTCCGCCCCGACCATGAACGGCCAGATCCTCGACGGGCGGCCGTCCATCAGCGGCGACTTCACCCAGGAATCGGCTCAGGCGCTCGCCGATCAGCTGAAGTTCGGCGCCCTGCCCATCGGCTTCACCGTGCAGAGCCAGGAGGACATCTCCGCGACGCTCGGCACGAACCAGCTGCAGGCCGGACTCCTGGCCGGGCTCATCGGGCTGCTCGTGGTCGTCGTGTACTCGATCTTCCAGTACCGGACGCTCGGCTCGCTGACGATCGCCTCGCTCGCGATCGCGGCGGTCCTGACCTATTTGCTGCTCACCTTCTTCTCGTGGCGCCAGGGGTATCGATTGTCGCTCGCCGGCGTCGCGGGCATCATCGTGGCGGTCGGCTTCACGGCGGACTCCTTCATCGTCTACTTCGAGCGGGTCCGCGATGCCCTGCGCGATGGCTTCTCGATCGAGGGGGCGGTCGAGCACGGGTGGAAACGCGCGTTCCGCACCGTTCTCGCGTCGGACGGGGTCAACCTCCTCGCCGCGATGATCCTCTTCATCCTCGCGGTCGGCAACGTCAAGGGCTTCGCCTTCACACTGGGCCTCACGACGCTCGTGGACGTGCTGGTTGTGGCGCTGTTCACCCACCCGATGATGACGCTGCTCGCGCGCACCCGCTTCTACCGCGAGGGTCATCGCTTCTCGGGTCTGGATCCGCGGCAGCTCGGCGCCGTCTATCGCGGCCGCGCCCAGTTCCGCGCGCCGGTTGTGGCCGGCAAGGGCGCGGGGAAGAAGAACGCGCGCAGCCAGCGCGAGGCCGAGCGCCGTCAGACCATCGCCGAACGCAAAGCGGCGGAGGCCGACAGCGTCTCCGCGACCGCCGGAAAGGAGAGCTAGTATGGCTCGCTCATTCGCCGACTTCGGCAACGCGCTCTACACCGGCGAGAAGTCGATCAACTTCATCGGCCGGCGCAAGACGTGGTACATCGTCTCCATCATCCTCATCATCGTCTCGATCGCGGGCCCGCTCCTGCGCGGCGGCTTCACCTTCGGGATCGAGTTCACCGGCGGCAGCCAGTTCCAGGTCCACCTCTCGGATGCCCAGGAACGCGACCCCGCGGTCGCGGAGGAAGCCGTCGCGGAGGTGCTGCCGACCAGCGTGCCGCGCGTCACGCAGGTCGGCCCGACCGACGTCCGCGTGCAGACCGAAGCGCTCGATGACGCGGAGAACCAGGCTGTCACCGCCGCGCTCGTCGAGGGCTACGGCGTCGACGAGGCCGATGTCACCTACTCGTACATCGGGCCCGCCTGGGGACAGGACATCACGCGGCAGGCGCTCGTCGCTCTCGTCGTATTCATTCTGTTCGCATCGCTCGTGATGGCGATCTACTTCCGCACGTTGAAGATGTCGCTCGCGGCGATGGTCGCCCTGCTGCACGACCTCGTCATCACGGCGGGGATCTACGGGCTCTCGGGGTTCGA
>JAPSIU010000015.1 GCA_031178565.1 Leucobacter sp.
CGCCGTGGACTTCTGCGGATACTGGCGGTCGCACTGAGCGGACCTGGTGCGGCGGCAATGCGGGCGCGGCAGGCAGCGCGGGCGCGGCAGGCAGCGCGGGCGCGGCAGGCAGCGCGGGCGCGGCGGCGAGCGCGGGCGCGGCGAGCGGGTGTGACGCGATGGCGGTCGCCCCACGATCCGACAGCAAGCGCTTCCGCCCGTAGGAATCTTCCTGCCCGAAGGAAGTATCCGCGCTCAAGGCCGCGGGCGCGAACAATTGGCTCGGGCAGGACGAATTACACGGCTGTCATTCATCCACAGGCGAGTGCACGGGCGGTGGAGAACGTTCGACGCCACGCGGAGCCCGACTCACACGTCGAGCGAATTACACGGCTGTCATTTCTCCACAGGGGCCGCCCGCCTGTGGGAACCCCCTCCGGGCTTTGCGCCTCGGTCCGCGAGCTTCCGGCCGTACGACAGGGATCGGCCGGGAAACGGCACCAGAATTACACCGGTGTAATTATCCACAGGGCGGCCTGCCCACGAGCAGGACGAGCGAAAACGACCACCGATCAAGCGAGGATCCCGAGTTCCATCGCACGGAGCACGGCCCGAGTGCGGTCGCTCACCCCCAGCTTCTCGAAGACGTGCAGCAGGTGGGTCTTCACGGTCGACTCGCCGATGAAGAGCCGCGCCGCGATCTCGGGATTGCTGAGCCCCTCGGCGACCAGCGCGAGGATCTCGGTCTCGCGCGGAGTGAGACTCGGCCGCGACCCGGACGCACCGTTCCCCGAGGCACGGATCCCCGACGCATCGATCCCCGACGCACCGTTCCCGGACGCGTCGATCCCGGACGAGCCCGAGCCGGCGCCGGTCGCGCGGGCGACCAGCACTGCGGCGATCGACGGCGCGAGCACGGTCTGACCGGCCGCGACCGCTCGGACCCCCGCCGCGAGTTCGGCCGCCGGAGCCGCCTTCACGAGATATCCGCTCGCACCCGATTCGATGGCGGCGAGGATCTGGTCGTCGTCCTCGTACGTCGTGAACACCAGTACACGCGGCGCCTGAGCCGCCGCACCAGCGTCCGGAATCTCGGGTTCGGGTACGCCGACGGCAGCTCCCCTTGCGCCGTGCACGATGCGCCGGGTCGCCTCGACGCCCCCGATGCCCGGCATGCGCAGGTCCATCAGCACCACCTCGGGACGGAGCGAGGCGACCAGTTCGACGGCTTCCTCCCCCGACGACGCTTCGCCGACGACTTCGAAGTCGGGCTCGGTATCGAGCAGCCCGACCACCCCGGCGCGCACGATCGGGTGATCGTCGACCACCAGCACCCGGATCACGCGGCACCCCCCTTTGCTTCGGCGTCTGCTTCTGCGTCGGCTTCGGGGACTGCGCCGGCGCCGGCGCCGGGCGCAGCACACGAGCCGGCACCAGCGCCCGCACGCGAGCCCGCGCCCACACCCGCATCCGCACGGACCGGGGCGAGACGGATCTCGAGCCTGGAGCCTCCCTGCGGGCCGGGTCCGAACCGCACGTCGCCCCCGACGGCGCGCACCCGATCGGCCAGCCCGGTCAGCCCGTATCCGCCGGAAGCACCCGCCTCGCGGGAGGGATCGACCCCGGCGGGTCCGATCCCGTCGTCCTCCACGAGCAGCACCGCGCCCCCGTCCGGCGCGCCCCGCAGCGACAGCGCGATCCGCGACGCCCGCGCGTGCTTGCGCGCGTTCGCCAGCCCCTCCTGCGCGGCCCGCAGCAGCACGACCTGCCGCTCCCGATCGAGCGGAGGGACCGCGACCTCGCATTCCACCCGCAGGCCGGTGTCGCCTCGCAGGCGCGACACGAGACGCTCGATGGCTGCTTCGAGCCCGCCATCGCCGAGCGGCTGCGTCGTCGCGACGAGCACCCGCGCCTCGGACACCGCCTCGCGGGCGGCCGCCCCCACCCGTGCGACTCGATCCGCCGCCCGCGCCGTGTCGCCGGCGTCGAGCGCGCGTTCGGCCTGCTCGCTGAGCATGACGAGTCCCGTGAGGGTCTGCGTCAGGGTGTCGTGCAGCTCGCGGGAGAGCCGCTCGCGCTCGGCCGCCGCCCCCGCGCTCTCGGAGAGCGCGGAGACCTCGGCCTGCGACCGGCGCAGCTCCTCCGCGAGCGCCCGGTAGCGCTGCCCCTGATCGAAGATCCGCATGATCCACGTGCCCATCGCGACGGCGAACGCGAAGGAGATGACCGCGATCGTCAGGGCGACCGCGACGCCGCCGTCCACGCCGTAACGGGTGAAGGTGCTCAGGAATCCGAGGCCCACGGCGACGGCGAGCGCGCCGCTCCAGGCGATCGCCGACCGGTAACGCGACACGACCGTCCAGATGATCGGGTAGCCGACGGCCTGCAGCGTCGCGAAGTTCGCGAGGGCGGCCGTCGCCACCCCGATGATCGCGACCAGGCCGACGAGGAAGAGGAAGTCGACGGGGCGCGGCGGCTCGTCGAGCGTCGCCCGGCGCAGGGCCGAACGCCCGAGCACGACGTACCAGACGCCGAACACGACCAGCCAGCCGAGCGTCACCGCGACATCCGCCGGCCCGACGGATGCGGCGTCGGAGGCGAGTTCGAGTGCGCCGACCGCCGCCATCACGACCACCGTCGCCGAGACACCGATGTCCCACCACCGCAGCGGCCTGCGCGCCGGGGAGTCGATCTCGATCATGCACTCACCCTCTCACGAACCGCCGACACGGGGGTCGCGCGGACGCCACCGAGGGCCCGAGTCCTACGATCGCCGGATCCACCGGAACGTGACGAGGCTCAGCACGAGTCCGGCCACGAGCCACCCCGCGAGATTCAGCACCACCAGCCCGAGATCCCACGACCCCGACAGCTCCTGCGCCGCGAAGTGCTCGGGCAGGAACACGCTGCGCATCCCCTGCGCGAGCCATTTCAGCGGGAACAGCGACGCTGCGTTCTGCAGCCACTCCGGCAGCATGGAGAACTGCAGGTAGACGCCCGAGATGAACTGCAGCAGCAGCACGATCGGCAGCACGACCGCGGTCGCGCTGCGCGTCGAGCGCGGCACCGCCGCGAGTGCGATCCCGAGCAGCGTCATCGTCGTGATCCCGAGCAGGAAGATCCACGCGAAGCGCAGCCACAGCGCGGGATCCGTCGGCAGCTCGACGCCCAGCGCGAGCGCGGCGAAAGCGAGCAGCAGTGCGAGCTGCAGGAGCGAGGTGATGAGGATCATCCCGCCCTTGCCGATGAAGTACGACACCGGGGAGAGCGGGGTTCCGCCGAGCCTGCGCAGCCAGCCCTCGCCCTTCTCGCGCGCGATGTCGACGGCGAGGTTCTGCACGCCCGTGAGCAGCAGGCCCGCCGCGACCATGCCCGGCAGGTAGTAGGCCGCCATCGAGATGCCGCCGGTACCGTCCGGCTTCGCGCCGACCTCGCCGAGCGAGTCGAAGGCCACCCCGAAGATGCCGAGCATCAGGATGGGGAAGAGGAAGGTGAAGAACACCGTGTCGGGTGTGCGGTAGTAGCCGCGGAGCTCGAGGCGGATCGCGGCGAGGCCCGCCTGCAGGACCCCCGGGGCGCCTCGCCGCTCGACCGGCCGAGCAGCGGTTGCGATCGTCGTCATGATGCCGTTCCCTTCATCGCGGCGGGTACCTGGTCCGCATCGGCGTCCCCTCGCGGGTCGGGCGACCCGCCGACCGCCGGGTCTCCCGAGCCGGAATCACCGGATCCCGAGCCCGATCCTGGATCGCCCGATCCCGCTGCCTCCGCGGCGATCAAGCCGAGGTAGATCTCCTCGAGCGAGGGCCGCCGCACCTCGAGGTCGGCGGGCTCTCCGCCGGGAAGCCCCGCCTCCGCGGCCTCGGTCGCCAACCGCGCGACGAGCGCCCCTGGAGCGGCGGTGCGCTCCTCCCGCGCGATCCCCGCCGAGTCCCTCCAGCGCACGAGCGGCACCCGCGCGTCCGCCCCGCCGAGTTCGGCCGGGGGAGCCTCGGCGACGATCCTGCCGCCCGTCACCACGCCGACCCGGTCCGCGAGGTGAGCGGCCTCGTCGAGGTAGTGGGTGGTGAGCAGGATCGCCGTGCCCTCGCCGGTGAGCCCCGCGAGCATGTCCCAGAACCTCCTCCGCGCCTCGGGGTCGAACCCGGTCGTCGGCTCGTCGAGGAACAGCAGCTCCGGACGTCCCACGATCCCGAGCGCCACGTCGAGGCGGCGCTGCTGCCCGCCCGACATCTTGCTCGCGCGCCGTCCCGCCTGCTCGGTGAGCCCGACGAGTTCGAGCACTTCGTCGACCCCGCGCGGGTTCGCGTAGAGCGCGCCGAAGTGGGCGATCAGCTCGCGCGGGGTGTACGGGCCGAGATCGCCGGTGCCCTGGGCGACGATGCCGATCCGGGCCCGCCAGGATCGCGGCGCGCTCAACGGTTCCTCGCCGAGCACCCGCACCTCCCCCGATCCCGGGCGCCTGATCCCCTCGAGCACCTCGATCGTCGTGCTCTTGCCCGCGCCGTTCGGCCCGAGGAGCGCGTACGTCTCGCCCGGGGCGATGTCGAGGTCGATGCCGCGGAGCACTTCGTTGTCGCCGTACCGCTTGCTGAGGCCCCGCACCCGCACGGCGCTTCCGTCTCGTGTCGTGTTCATGGTTCCATGCTGCCGCCGGACCATCGCCCTGCGGCACCCCCGAGCGGCTGATGTTCCGAGCGCGGCGCATCCACCGACCGGTGGATGCGGGGTCGGGGCGCACCGTGCGCGGCACGCGCCTACAGCGCGGTCGCGAGGACGGTGAGCGCGAGGTAGACGGCACCGAATCCGACGGCCAGCACGAGCCCCGCGCCGATCCCGAGCCGCAGGCGCCGGCCGCCGGGACCGACGTGCGCGAAGCGGGAGCGGTCGACGAGACGCAGCCGCGATCCCGCATCTCCGTAGCCGGTCCGGTCGTCGCGCCAGCGCTCCCACTGCACGATCCGGTCGCCGACGGCGCCCAGCGCCCTGGCGAGCCTCGCCCAGTCCGCGGGGTTCACCGTGACGACGTCCCGCCGGGATCGCAGCACGAGCCTGTGATCGACGAGCTCGACGTCGAAGCCCTCCACGTCGTCGACGAGCCAGGCCATCACGTCGGGCGTGAACAGGTACAGCGCGTCGCGCTCGTACCCCGGCGGGCAGTACAGCTCGAAGTGACGGTCGAAGTCGCCCTCGAGCGAGAGCACCTGCGACCGATCGGGCGCGACGTAGGAGGAGAACGCGGGGAACCGCTGACGCTTCGAACGCAGCAGCACGTTCGGCAGCTCGGTGCGGAGCTCGAGCGTGCAGACGCCCCCGAAGTGGGTGCCCCCGAACCCCGCTGCGTCCCGGACGTTCTCCCGGTTCGCGATCGTGATGGGCCGCGAGCCCCGGCCGCGCATCACCCGGGACAGGATCTGCGGGCTTCCGCCCCGCCCCGTGCCGCCGGTCCCGGCGACGGGCCCCGGTTCGTACGAGAGTCCGTTCGCCGCCGCGAACTCGGCCAGTCTGAGATGATCCTCGGCTCGTGTGACGCGCTGGCGGGCGCGGAAGCTCCACCAGACCAGGATCGCGGCGCCGAGCAGCATCAGCGATATGACCGCCGCCATGCCGAGCAGCTGCGACACCATGTCGTCGCTGCGCTCCTCGATCTCCTGGACCACGCCGAAGCCCATCGCGAGGAGCCCGATCGGCATCACGGCGGCCACGAGGCTCACGAAGATCACTCTGACGAGGTGTCCCCGCTCGGCGAGGTGCGGATGCGCGGTTCTGAACGCCCGCGTCTCGGCGCGCGGCACCCGGCGCCAGAGCGGCCGCACGCGGAAGGAGGCGGATCCGGATCCCCCGACGCGCTCGATCCCGGCCCAGTCGTGCACGATCACCCGGCGGTTCGGGCGCGTGGCCCGCTCGCGCAGCCGCGCGACGCGCACGCCGATGCCCGCCGCGATCGGCAGGGCGAACGGGATCATCCAGACGTCGTCGCCCCGGAACGCCAGGGCGAGGAGCAGCACGAGGAGCGCGGGGATCCCGGCGACGAGCAGGATCCGGGCCCACACCGGCCCCGGGCGCCCGGCGTACAGCAGATACCCGAGCCCGAAGCCGACGATCGCCAGGAATATGAGGCCGCCGGCACCGCTCGGCGGGGTCGCCATCGCCAACGCGGCGAGCAGCAGGAGCGCAACGAGGTCGTGGACGTGGACGTGGACGTGGACGTGGACGACCCTACCGTCCGAGAGCGCGGGCGCCCCCGCGGCGAGGCGGTTCCGCCGGAGGGCGGAGGATCCCTTCGCGCTGCCGTTCATCTCCCCCAGCCTACGGCCCGGGCCCGGGCGGCGCGCCGGCCCGGCCGGCACCCTGGCCCCGGGGCGGCGCGCCGGCCTGAACGAGCGCCGAGCCCCCGACTGGGTCGGCGCCCGAGACGGACGCCCGGAGCATAGGCTGAACGGGTGACCTCCTCAGCCGCACCCGTCTCCGTTCCAGTGCCCCTTCCGCGTTCCTTCGCCTCCGACAACTGGGCGGGCGCGCACCCCGAGGTGATCGAGGCGATCGCCGCCGCGAACACCGGCCACGCCCCCGCGTACGGCGGAGATCCCTGGACCGCGCGGTTCCAGGAGCTCGCGAAGCGTCTCTTCGGGCCGGAGGCCGAGACCTTCCCCGTGCTCAACGGGACGGGCGCGAACGTGCTCGCGCTGCAGGCCGCGCTCCCCCGCTGGGGCGCCGTCATCTGCGCCGGCACCGCGCACATCAACATCGACGAGACGGGCGCGCCGGAGAAGACGGGCGGGATCAAGCTGCTCGCGATCGACGCAGCCGACGGCAAGCTCACCCCCGAACTCGTCGCGCGCGAGGCATGGGGCTGGGGCAACGAGCACCGGGCGCAGCCGCTCGCCGTCTCGATCTCGCAGACGACGGAGCTCGGCACGTGCTACACCCCCGACGAGATCCGCGCGCTCGCTGATCAGGCTCACGAGCACGGCATGGCGCTGCACGTCGACGGATCCAGGCTCGGCAACGCGGCGGCCCACCTCGGCGTCTCCCTCGCAGAGCTCACGAGCGAGGCCGGTGCCGACCTGCTGAGCCTCGGCGGCACCAAGAACGGACTGCTCGGCGCCGAGGCCGTCGTGGTGCTGCGGTCGGGCGCCGCCTCGGGAATCCCGTTCCTGCGCAAGATCGACCTGCAGCTGGGCTCGAAGATGCGCTTCATCTCGGCGCAGTTGCTCGCGCTCTACGAGGGCGATCTCTGGCTGCGCTCGGCGGCTCACGCGAACGCGATGGCGGCTCGCCTCGCGGCGGGTATCGAGGCGCTGGCCGCGTCGGAGGCGGGAGCGGGGATCCGGATCCCCTATCCCGTGCAGTCGAACGCCGTGTTCGCGACGCTGCCCGCCGAGGCGGCCGCCCGTGCGCAGAGATCGTTCGCGTTCGGCGCGTGGCCGACGCAGCCCGACCTCTACCGCCTCATGTGCGCCTGGGACACGACGCCCGAGGACGTCGACGAGCTGCTCGCCGCGCTCGCCGGCTGAGGCTCAGCCGGCGAGCACCGCCTGCCGCGGCGAGAAGCGCGCGAGCGCGAACGACAGTACGAGGGCTACGAGAATGCCGATGACCGGCGGGATCCCGATCCCGAACTGGCCCGCGACCCAGGCGAGCGCGCAGGCCGCCGCGTACACGCCGAGGTTCACCCAGTTGGCGCGCGGCAGCGCCTCGCCCTCGGGCATCTGCGTGCGCCGCCAGCGCGCGAGGTAGTCGCCGATGATGACGCCGCCGAGCGGCGGGATGAACGTGCCCAGCAGGCCGAGGTACTGCGGCAGGTGCTCGTGCACCCCGATGAGGGCGAGCACCGTGCCGATCACGGAACCGACGATCACGAACCGCGTCTTGCTGGGCTTCTCGAACAGCTCGGCGCCCGCGACCCCGAAGGAGTACGCGGCGTCGGCGTTCGACTTCCAGAGGTTGCCGAAGAGCAGGAACAGCCCCCAGCCGACGAGGCCGAGCTGGAAGAGCACCAGCACGAAGTCGCCCTCGCCGAAAGTGATCGCGCCGATCGCACCGAAGAAGATCATGAGCCCGTTGCCGATGAGGAAGCCGACGATGCACGCGAGCACGGCCTGGCGCCCGGTGCGCCCGAAGCGCGTCCAGTTCGGCGCCTGCGTACCCGCCGAGACGAAGGTGCCGACGACCGCGGTGACGGCGACCGCGATCGGCATGGTCGCATCGGGCTGCGCCGCGGCGAGGCCCGCCCAGCCGCCGACCTCTTCGAGTGAACGGAACATCACCCAGAACGCGAGGATCAGGATCAGCGGCGTCGAGATGAGCGACACCCAGTACATGCCGCGGTAGCCGTAGACCGCGGTCGCGCACATGAGCGCGCTCACCACGATCATGACGGCGGCCTTCGCGGCGAAGCTCTCCCAGCCGAACGCCTGAGCCGTGAGCTCGCCGATCGTGCCGATCACGACGCCGTACCAACCGATCTGGGTACCGCCGAGCAGGATCGACGCGAGCTTCGACCCGCGCGAGCCCAGCGTGTACCGCGCCATCACCACGGTCGTGAGGCCGGTGCGAGCGCCGATCCAGCCGAGCACCGCGACGTAGGCGCCGAGCACCGCGGAACCGAGCAGGATCACGACGAGCAGATCGTTCAGCGCGAACGACTGCCCGAGCGCGGCGCCGGCCAGCATCGTCGGCGTGAAGATGGTGAATCCGAGCAGCACGACCATGAGGGAGAAGAAGCCCTTGCGCGCATGCTGCGGCACCGGCGTCACGGGGTAGTCCCGGTCGATGACCTCCTGATCCGCCGCCGACTCCGGCGCGGATCCCGTGGCCGTCTCAGTGCTCACGAGCGGTTTCCGAGCTCGCTCGAATCGACGCCGATGTCCTCGGCCCAGATCTCCGGCCGCTCGCTCATCATGCGGTCCATGAGACCGATGCACGTCTCGTCGTCGGCGACCACGAGCTCCGCGCCCTTCGAGCGCAGCCACTCCTCGGACGCCTCGAAGCTGCGGTTCTCGCCGATCACGACGCGCGGGATCTCGTAGAGGATCGCGGTGCCGGCGCACATCGTGCACGGCGAGAGCGTCGTGTACAGCGTGCACTCGCGGTAGACGCTCGCGGAGAGGCGTCCGGCGTTCTCGAGGCAGTCGGTCTCGCCGTGCCGGATCACGCTGTCCATCTGCACGCGTCGGTTGCGGCCGACCGCGAGCACCTCGGGCCCGTCAGCGCCGTGGTGCACGAGCACGGCGCCGATCGGCACTCCGCCCTCGTCCCAGCCGATCTGCGCCTGCTCGATGGCGAGATCGAGGTATGTGCGGTCTGCGTCGCTCAGGGGCGCGTCGTTCGATGCCATAGGAGAAATCGTACCGGCCCCGCTCCCGATCGAGATGCACGACGCTGCCGGCCGCCCGGCCGGCAGTCTCGGTCTTTCCGCAAGCGCGCGGCCCCTCGATCAACAATGGAGTCGTCAATCTGAAGCCCATTCAGTCGTCAATTTGAAAGCGTTTCAGTCGTCGATTCGAAGATCATTCAGTCGTCGTTTCAGACGTGATCGACTCGTCGCTTCAGAAGCGTCACCCGCCGGACGCGAGAAGCCGGGGACGCTCCGACGCCCCGGAGCACGACCGTGCATCCGGGGCGCCGCCGAGCGGGTCCTACACGCCCGCGAGCTCCTCCACCCGCTCCCGCTCCCGCTTGCGGGCGACGATCCGGCTGCGCACCGCCAGCAGCAGCACGACGAGCAGCAGGCCGTACAGGATCAGCGAGATCGGCCCCTGCACGAGCACACCGAAGTCGCCGTTCGAGCTCATCGCGGCGTCGCGCAGGCTCGTCTCCGCGAGCGGGCCCAGCACCATGCCGATGATCAGCGGGGCGAGCGGGAAGTCCACGGCGCGCATCAGGAATCCGACGAGACCGACGCCGAGCAGCATGAGCAGATCGAAGGTGGATCCCGAGGTCGCGTAGATGCCGAGCGCGCAGAACAGGGTGATGCCCGCGTACAGGTAGGGGCGCGGGATCAGCAGCAGCTTCGCCCACAGCATCGCGAACGGCAGGTTCAGGATCAGCAGCACGATCATCGCGATGAAGAAGCTGGCCAGCAGTGCCCACACGAGATCCGGCGCCCGCTCGAAGAGCAGCGGACCCGGCTGCAGCCCGTACTGCCGGAACGCGGCGAGCATGATCGCCGCGGTCGCGGAGATCGGCAGGCCGAGCGCGAGCAGCGCGCCCATCGCCATGCCCGTCGTGGAGTTGCCGGCGGCCTCGGGGGCGGCGAGACCGCGGATCGCGCCCCTGCCGAACATCGGGTTCCTCCGGCGGGCGTCGAGCCGCTTCTCCAGACCGTAGGCGAGGAAGGTGGGGATCTCGGATCCGCCGGCGGGGATCACACCGAACGGCAGACCGATCGCGGTGCCGCGCGCCCAGGCCGGAGCCGCCTCCCTGAGCTCCCTGCGCGAGAGCCACGGCCGCCCCTTCGGCTTGATGATCGACCCTCCCTTGATGTGCCGTTCGAGGCAGGCGACGTAGATGACCTCCCCGAGCGCGAGGACCGCGACGGTGACCGTGACGAGCGAGATCCCGTCGAAGAGGTTCGGGGAGTCGAGCGTGAAGCGCGGCGCGCCGGACACGCCGTCGACGCCGATGACCGCGATCCCGAGCCCGATGAACAGGGAGGCGAGGCCCTTGACCGCGTTGTCGGTGACGACCGAGGACGTCGCCACGAAGGCGAACACCGCGAGAGCGAAGAACTCCGCGGGCCCGAAGCTGGTCGAGAAGTCCGCGAGGGCCGGGGCGAGGAACACCACCACGATCGACGCGATGAAGCCGCCGACGAACGCGCCGATGGCGGCCGTCGCGAGCGCTTGCGCGGCGCGTCCCGCTAGAGCCATCTTGTGGCCCTCGAACGTCGAGGCGATGGCCGAGGCCTGACCCGGCGTGTTCATCAGGATGCCCATCGTGGAGTCGCCGAACAGTCCGCCGAAGTAGACGCCGGAGAACATGATGAACGCGGCCGTCGGCTCGAGCGAGAACGTGACCGGGAGCAGAAGGGCCACGGCCATCGAGGATCCGAGCCCGGGCATCACGCCGACTGCGGTGCCGAGCACGCAGCCGATGATCACCCAGAGCAGGTTCTGCCAGGTGAGGGCTCCCGCGAAGCCCTCCATGAGGAGTTGCAGCGTATCCATGTCAGAACCCCCCACCGAGAATGCCGGACGGCAGCGACATGCCGAGCGCCATGTCGAACGCGATGTATGCGAGCGAGCTGATCGTGAGACCCACGATCAGGGTGAACACGGGCCGAGTCGATCCGAACGCGCGCGCCACGCACCAGAAGAGCAGACCGGCGGCGATGATCCAGCCCAGGAACTGCAGCGTCAGCGAGAAGACGAGGAAGGATCCCACGATCCACGCGAGCGACTTCCAGTCCACGCCGACGGTCCTGCTACCGCCCGCGGAGCCCGCGGCACCCGCACCGCCCGCGGAGCCGTCTCCGGCGTCCTCGAGGATCAGCTCGAGCTCCTCGCGGGAGAGGACCCCGAGGGAGGCCTCGCGCGCCGCTTCGGCCGCGCGCCGCTCGCGCAGCGCCCCGACGATCAGCAGCACCGCGAAGAGGTACAGCCCGGCGGTGATCAGGCCGGGGAAGAACTGCGGTCCGGGGAACGCGGTGCCCTCGGGCACCCGCATCGTGACGATCCCGAACAGCAGGTAGGTGGCGAAGACGATCAGCACGACGGGCATGATCAGGTTCTTCAGCAGCACGGCAGCGCCGCCCGATCCCGAACCGAATTCGATCTCCTCGCCCACCACGGCCGAGACCGCGGTCGGGTTGTTCGACGGCATCATATTCCCATCTCCTCGTACAGCTGCTCGATGCGCGTGTGCTCATCGGCGAGGAACTCGTCGAGCTCGTCGCCGGTGATGAGCCGCTCGTTCCAGTGATAGCGCTCGATGGCGTCGCGCCACTCCGGCGTCTCGAAGGTCTCGAGCACCAGGTCCGTGAGGCCGTCGACGTCGTCGTCGCTCAGACCCGCGGGAGCGGCGAGCATGCGCCAGTTCGTGAGCGTGATGTCGTAGCCCTGCTCCCGAGCCGTCGGGATGTCGACACCCTCGATCGGCTCCTCCGCGACGAGCGCGAGCGCCCGCAGCCGGCCCGATTCGATCTGATCGATGTTGTCGGCGTATCCTCCCGTGGCGGCCCCGGCGGTGCCGTTGAGCAGCGCCTGGATCGCCTCGCCGCCGCCGTCGGAGGAGATGTAGGTCGTGTCGACGGGATCGATCCCGGCCTCCAGCGCGAGGTCGGTGACCACGAGCTGGTCGAAGGATCCGCCGCCCGTCCACGGGATCGACTTCGGATCCGCTTTCCAGGCGGAGACGAGATCCTCCAGCGACTCGTGGGGCGAGTCCGCGGGGACGACGACCACGTCGTACTCCTCGAAGGCCACGGCCAGCGGCGCGATGTCGTCGAGCGTCGCCGACGAGCCGTACTGGATGGTGGCGGCGAGCAGCCCCGTGCCGCCGACCATGAGGTTGTTCGGCTGCCCCTCGAGCATCGAGAGGTTGCCGAGTGCGATGGTGCCGCCGGCGCCCGGCATGTTGACGACCTGCACGTTGTTGATGAGGCCGTTGGCCTTCTGCGCCTGCTGCATCTCGCGGGCGACCGTGTCCCATCCGCCGCCGGCGTCGGCGGGCGCGATGATCGTCATCGACGTGCGGATGTCCTGCCCCGTCGCCGCGGAGCTGACCGATCCGTAGCCCGCCACGCCGATGGCCGTCGCGGCGATCGCGCCGCCGACGATGCGCAGAACCGTCCGCCTGCTCTTCGAGATCGGACGCTTCTCGGATTCCAGAGGTGTCCCCGTCATGTTCTCTCCTTCACGCGGACGCCGTTGTCGCCGCATAACGGTTACTAGGATGGCAGCAGTCCGGCCCGAAGCATCGGCCGGCGGGATTGTGCTCTTTGATGATCACGGACCGCGCGCTGCGAACGGACGGCGGCAACCGAGGTGCAGCGAGGGAGGTGACCCCGTGACGATGCGGACGTCGAGGCGGGTGTCCCCGCGGGTCGCGCGGCTCGGGATCCTGCTCCTGCCGTGCCTCATCGTGCTCGCCTGCGTGGGCGTCACGACGAGCATCGCGGTGTCGGTGCAGGAGCGCAGCATCCGCGACGCGACGGCCGAGCGGGTGCGCGACGTCGCCACGAGCCTCGCCGAGCTGGACCAGGTGCGCGGGGCGGGCGCGGAGTCGGGGGCGGTGCTCCAGCCCCTCGCCGACGTCGTCGAGCGCGCGGCGGGGGTCGACTACGTCGTGATCACCGACGAGGAGGGGATCCGGTTGACGCACCCCACCCCGTCCGAGCGCGGAAAGCCGGTGTCGACGGACAACTCGGCGGTGCTGGCCGGCGAGGAGTTCCTCGGCACCGAGACCGGAACGCTCGGCCCGACGCTGCGCGCGAAGGTCCCCGTGCGCGACGGCGACGGCGATGACGGCGACGTGATCGGCACGCTCTCGGTCGGGATCCTGGAGACCCGCATCGCGGCCGAGTTCGACGAGGCCGTTCAGCGGCTGCTGCCGTGGGCGATCGGCGCGCTCGTCGCCGGCACCCTCGCGAGCTCGATCCTCGCGGCGGCCCTCGAACGCCGCTTCCGTCGCCTCGACGAGTCGGCCCGGGAGCACGAGCGCCTGCAGCGCACCTCGACGGCGCTGCGGGAGCAGTCGCACGAGTTCCACACCCGGCTGCACGTCATCCACGGGCTCGTCTCCCACGGGGACACGGGGGAGGCGCTCTCCTACATCGACGGCATCGCGCCGGTGCTCACGGGCGAGCGCGACGACGGTCTGCGCGGCCAGCCGCTGCTGCGCGCCACCGTCGAGGCGCTGCGCGCGGAGCTCGGCGCGCTGGGAGCGCGGCTCGACGCCGAGGTGGACGTCGCCGGCGTGGTGGACGAGGAGGTGCTGCTGGTGCTCGCGAACCTGTGCCGCAACGCGGGCGAGGCCGGGGCCTCTCGGGTGCGGTGCAGCCTGCGCGAGAGCGACGGGATCCTGTTCGGCGTCGTCGAGGACGACGGACCGGGCGTCGAGCCTCACGAGGCCGAGCGGATCTTCACCCGCGGTTACTCGTCGAAGCCCGACCCGACGGGGATCGGCCGCGGACTCGGACTCGACCTCGTGCGCCGCGCCGTGACGGCTCGCCGCGGGACGGTCGAACTCGGTCGATCCGAGCTGGGCGGGGCCCGCTTCGGATTCGAGATGGAGGCGGGGCGATGAGCAGCGAGATGATTCGCGTCCTCGTCGTCGACGACGACGCCGGCGCCCGCGCACTGCACGGCCGGTTCGTCTCGGGCACGCCGGGGTTCGCCCTCGTCGGCACCGCGGGAACCGGCGCCGCGGCGATCGAGCGCGGTCTGCGCGGCGGGATCGACCTGATCCTGCTCGACATGCGGCTGCCCGACATCAGCGGCGTCGAGGTGCTCCACCGGCTGCGCACGCTCGGTGCGCGCTCCCCCGACGTGCTCGTCATCAGCTCCTCCCGCGATCAGGTCACCGTGCGGCAGGCGCTCGCCGCGCGGGTGGTCGGGTACCTCGTCAAACCGTTCACGCAGGAGGCGCTGCGGGATCGGCTCGGCGTCTATCGCGCCGAGCGGCGGGCGCGGGAGCGGAACGAGCGGGATCGGCCGCTCGCGCAGGGCGAGATCGACCGCCTGCTCTCCACGGGCCGGATCCGGATCCCGGACGCGGCTGCCGTCAGTCCGCGCCCTCCCGCCGCGGCCGGGGCGCGCACGGCGCCGGACCCGTCCGCGGGGATCTCGGACGCCGCGGCTCGCGGACCGTCCGCGCGCCTGCCGAAGGGCCTCGCCGAGGTCACCCTGACGCGCATCCTGGAAGCCCTGGATCCGGTCGCCCCGATCTCCGCGAACGAACTCGCGGAGCGGTGCTCGATCTCGCGGGCGACGGCGCGCCGGTACCTCGACTACCTCGTCGCGGAGGGCACGATCGACCTGGCCCACCGCTACGGCAGGCGAGGCCGCCCCGAGGTGCTCTACCGCCTGGCGCCCGCTCCCGCGGGGTGAGCACCCGCTACACCCCGACTCCGCCGAAGACGAGGCGCGCGGCGATGACGAGCATCACGGCGGCCACGACCCAGTCGAGGATCCGCCACGAGCGCGGGGACGCGAAGAACCGGGTGAGCGCCCGGGCTCCGTAGCCGAGCAGGAAGAACCAGACGATGCTCGCGATCGCCCCTCCCACCACGAACCACCAGCGCGCGGGATCGCCCTGCGCGTTGCCGATCGATCCCATCAGCACCATCGTGTCGAGGTAGACGTGCGGATTGAGGTAGGTGATCGCGAGGCAGGCGAGGATCACCCGCCTGCGGGATCCGGATCCTCCCGATCCGGAGGAGTCCTCCGCGACGAGCGCCTCGGGGCGCATGGCGCGCCGCGCCGCCGACCACGCGTACCAGAGCAGGAACACGACGCCGCCCCAGCGCACGATCTCGAGCAGGATCGGCGCTCGCCGCACGACGAAGCCGATGCCGGCCACCCCGAGGAACTCGAGGATCGCATCGGTGAGCCCGCAGATCAGCACGACGGGGAGCACGTGCTCGCGACGGATGCCCTGCCGCAGCACGAACGCGTTCTGCGCGCCGATCGCGACGATGAGGGACAGGCCGCTGCCGGCGCCGACGAGGAGGGGAAGGATCACCCAGACGACGTTACGGGCCGGGCGCGCTCCGTCGCTACTTCAGAAGGACTACAGTTTCTGAAGGAGCATAAGCTCTGCTTCAGAAGGGATGCACCCGTGGACCTGCCGGTCGAGCACCTCGCCACCTTCTCGGCGATCGTCGAGGAGGGCAGCTTCGAGGGGGCCGCGCGTCGCCTGCACATCACACCCTCCGCGGTGAGCCTGGAACCTCCGCTCCCCCGTGCTCGACGCGCTCTCGGCGATCATCGCCGAGGAGGCCGCCGCGGCGCTCGGGTGAGCTGCCGATCAGCCGGTCGTGACGAATCCCGCGATGAGGTACGCGATGAAGCTGAGCACCGCCGCCGTACCTGCGTAGGGAAGGATCGAGAGCATCAGGTTCAGCGGCTTCACCCCCACCGACTTCGAGGCGAGGATGATCCCGTCGCCGTAGAGGCAGGTGGTCGACCCGAGCGCCGCGCCGGAGAACACCGCCGTGCCCGCGAGGACGGGATCGACGCCCATCGCGATGGCGAGGGGCAGCACGACCGGCGTGATCACGGCGGCGAGATCCCAGAAGGCGCCCGTCGCGTAGGCGTAGACGCCGCACACGAGGAACACGATCGCGGGGAGGAGCGCGCCGTGCATCACCGGTTCGGTCGCGCCGATCACCCACTCGGCGAGCTGGAGATCCATGTTCATCTGCTGCACCATGAACGCGAGCACGAACAGCACCATCACGTAACCCATGCTCATGATGCCCTCGAAGGCGCTGTCGAGGAGACCCCGGAAGGTCATCCGGCGCTGCGCGATGTAGAGGACGATCGCGACGACGACCGCGGCCGCGGCGCCCTTGACGATGTCCACCTCGGTCAGAATGGTGACCACCACGAGCGTCACGATCGGGATCAGGAAGTTGAACGGCAGCGGGCGCTTGCCCGTCTCCTCGGCCTCGGCGAGCTCGAAGGCGCGCTCCTCCTCGGTGAGACCCGTCGGGAGCGTGTCGCCGGTCCGGTCGACGCGCAGCTGCTCTCGGCGCAGCGGTCCGACGAGCGGGAGCACGCCGAGCGCGAGCAGCAGGCCGATGACCAGCGCGAACCAGCCGAAGAAGACGAACGGGAGCCCCTGCAGGTAGGCGCCGAAACCGGAGCCGTTCACGGTGACGCCGTCCTGCTCGAGCAGGGCCGCGAAGAACACGGCCCACGTCGAGAACGGGATGACGACGGCGATGGGCGCCGAGGTCAGCTTGACGATGGATCCCAGAAGCGTGCGCGGCACCCCGTAGCTGTCCGTGACCCGCTTCATGGAGGTGCCCACGGTGAGGGCGTTGAGGTAGTCGTCGATGAAGAGCGCGACCGTCAGGAGCCACGTGAGCAGCAACGATTTGCGGCGCGAGTTCACGAAGCGCTCGGTCCACCTCGCGAAGTCGGAGACCGCGCCCGACGCGTTGAAGTACGCGATGAGGATGCCGAAGAGCACGACGACGAGCGCGAGCCAGTGCACGGTCTCGTTGGAGAGCGACGCGCCGAACGTGGCGACGAGCGTGTCGAAGAACCCCCACCCGCCGAGCAGGAGCGCGCCGACGACGGTGCCGGCGAGGAGGCCGAGCAGCGCGCGCTTCGTCAGCACTGAGACGGTGAGGACGGTGAGGACCGGCAGGAGCGCCAGTGCGGTGTTCTGGATCATAGGTGTCTTTCGAACAGGGCGCTGCATCGACGCAGCACCGGGATCGGGGGGGCGAGCGGATCCGCTCGGGTCAGCCGGGGTGCTCCTCGCGCTCGCCGTCGAGGTAGGTGGCGAGCACCGGGAGGTCGACGAGCTCCCCGGCGGGGATCGAGACCGGATCCTCGGCCCAGACGGCGAGGTCGGCGCGAGCGCCCGGCCGGATCGCACCGAGGTCGTCGTCGCCCTGGGCGAGTGCGGCTCCGCGGGTGTAGCCGTGCAGCGCCTCGGCGGGCGTCAACCGCTCGTGCGGCTCGTACACGAAGCCGTCGGGGTCGCGGGGATCCCGACGGAGCACGGACCACGCGAGGCCGAGCCGAGCGTCGAGGTCCGCGATGGGCCAGTCCGAGCCGAGCGCGAGCGGCGCGCCGGCGCGCAGCACCGAGCCCGCGTTCCAGGCGTGCGCCGCCCGCTCGGGGCCGAGGCGCCTTGACCACTCGTCGCCGCCGTCGGGGAGGCGCCACTGCATGTGCGGGATCTGCATCGAGGCGGTGATGCCGGTCGCGGCGAGCCTCGCGACATCGCGGGGGTCGAGGGTCTCAAGATGCTCGATTCGATGCGGGGCCCGCCCTCGCGCGCGGCAGCCGACGGCCTCGTACGCGGTGATCGTCTCGCCCACCGCACGATCGCCGATGGCGTGCGTCGCGATCTGGAAACCGGCGTCGGTGAACTCGCGCACGGCTTCGGCGAAGGCCCCCTGGTCTCCCCAGAAGCCGGTGAGCCCCTCGCCCTCGGCGTCCGGCTCGTAGAGCCACCCGGCTCCCGTCTCGATCACGCCGTCGGCGTAGAGCTTGATCACCCCTCCGCGCCAGCGCGCACCGCCGCGGTCCCGCTGCTCGCGGAGCGCCTCCCGCTCTCCGGCGCTCGACGCCGGCTTGACGTCCATCGCGCTCACGATGCGCACGGGGAGTCCGGATCCGCTGAGTTCGAGCGCCTCGAGCAGATCGAGCGTGCCCGAGTCGCCGTCCATGATCATCCCGCCGGTGAGCCCTGAACGGCGCATCCGGGCGAGGGTGCGGCGCGCCGAGTCGAGCGTCGCCTCCCGGCTCGCCTTCGGCGCCACGGCGAGGATCGGCTGGTAGGAGCTGTCCTCTCGGAGCTCGCCGGTCGGCCTTCCCGAGGCGTCGACGACGATCTCCGAGCTGTCCTCGAACCGTCGGGGTCCGGTGATCCCGGCGCGGCGCAGGGCCTCCGAGCTCGCGAGCGCCGTGTGGAAGTCGAAGAAGAACAGGAGGGCCGGGAGCCCGCCGACGGCCTCGTCGACGAGGTCCGATCCGAGACGCCGACCGGCGAAGACGGCGTAGTCGACGTTCCACGCCCGCACCCACCCGTCGCCCGTCTCCCGACGCACCCGAACCGCCTCGGCTCGCAGCGCGTCGAGGAGTTCGCGGCGATCCGCGATGCCGCCGAGATCGACGCCCTGGCACAGCTCGACGCCCTGGATCGGGTGCATGTGCGCGTCGATGAGGCCGGGGGTGACGGTCGCGCCGCGCGCGTCGTCGATCCGGGTGCCGGCGCCGCGGAAGGCCTCGGAGATCTCGGAACGCTCGCCGACGCCGAGGATCCGTCCGCCCGCGATGGCGATCGATCTCGCCTCGGGCCGGTCGTCACCCGGCTCGATCGTGCGGACGGTCGCGCCGTCTATGATGATCTCGGCTTTCGTCTGCTGCACGACTCCCCTTTGCTCCCGGCCCCGACGCGAAGGCAGGAGTTAATTTACGCTCATTCAATTAGCTTCGCAACACACACCCTGCGCAGGAGGTCCATGACACCCCGATCAGCCCCCCACCGGTCCGCGGGGAGACCGCGCGCCGCCGTGCTCTCCCGAGAACTCATCCTCGAGGCGGCGTTCGCGCTCGCAGACGAGCGCGGCGCCGACTTCACCCTCGCGGCGCTCGCGCGGAAGCTCGACGTGCGCCCCTCGGCGCTCCACCACTACTTCGCGGGCAAGGACGAGCTGATCGCGGGTATGCGGGGGCGGCTCACGCTCCGGGTCGGCGACCACGGCTTCGGCACGCTGCCCTGGTACGAGGCCGTCGTGCCATGGGCGCGCGCCTACCGCAGCACCCTCGGCGCCCACCCCGGCATCATCGCGGCGCTCGCGACCCTGCCCGTCGCGGGCGAGCCGGAGTCGATCAGCGACTACGAGCGGATCGCGGAGGCGTTCCGCCGCGACGGCTACCCCGAGCACCGCGTCGTGCCCGCGATCGTCGCGATCGAATCGTTCGTCATCGGATCCGCGCTCGACGCGCTCGCACCCGACGACAATCTCCGACCCGTTCACCGGCCCGATCTGGCGCCTGCGCTGGAGGGCGCCGAACGCGCCGCCAGGCTCCACGCGGCTGAGCAGGGGGCGAGCGCGGCGACGGCGGCGTTCGAGTTCGGCCTCGAGGCCCTGATCGCGGGCCTCCGAGCCGCCGGACGGTGACGCCTCCCGGCCCGCGCAGCGATAGCCTTGAACGGCACGCCCACCCTCGACGAGGAGGATCCATGTCCCTCATTCCCGAACTGCTCGGCGCCATCGGCGCAGGATCGCTGCGCGTCGTCGACCTGACGAACCGCCTGCAGCCCTCCACCCCGACGCTCCGGCTGCCGGATCCCTTCGCCAACCTGATCGACTTCTCGCTCGAGACCGTCAGCGAGTACAACGAGCCCGGCCCATTCTGGAAGCACGCGAACATACACACGGGCGAGCACATCGGGACGCACATCGACGCGCCGGTCCACTGGATCAGCGGCCGCGAGGGGCGCGACGTGTCCGAGATCCCTCCGGCCCGGCTCATCGGCCCCGCCGCGGTGCTCGATTTCACCGCCGAGACCGACGCCGACAGCGACTTCCTGCTCGACGTCTCGCACGTCGAGGCCTGGGAGGCCGAGCACGGCGCGTTCGGACCGGGCACCTGGCTGCTCCTGCGCACCGGATGGGACCGCTTCTCCGACGACCAGGAGGCGTTCCTGAACGCCGACGAGACCGGTTCCCACACCCCCGGCTTCACCGCGGAGTGCGCGGAGTGGCTCGCCTCGCGCCCCGAGATCTCGGGGGTCGGGGTGGAGACCGTCGGCATCGACGCCGGACGCGGGGCCGAACTCGATCCGCCCTTCCCCGTGCACTACCACCTGCTCGGGGCCGACAAGTACGGGATCACCTCGCTGCAGAACCTCGCACTGCTGCCCGCCACGGGCGCGGCGATCGTGGTCGCCCCGCTGCCGATCGTCGGCGGCACGGGCAGCCCGGCGCGGGTCTACGCCCTCGTCGAGGGCCCGACCGCATAACCCTCCTCGCCGCCGGCCGAGCGAACAGACCCACCACGCCTCCAGGAGCAGCACCATGACACCCGTCCCGTCCGTC
>JAPSIU010000205.1 GCA_031178565.1 Leucobacter sp.
GGCCGGCGGCGATGCCCGCCGCTCGGAACCCCTGCGGGGCGGTGACGGTCACGGTGCGACTCCATTCGTGCTGAGGCCGGTGGTCTCGGGGATCCCGAGGGCGATGTTCGCCGACTGGATCGCCGCGCCCGCGGTGCCCTTGGCGAGGTTGTCGAGGGCGGCGACGACCACGACGCGGCCGGCGGCCTCGTCCACGGCGACGCCGATGAGGCAGGTGTTGGCGCCGAGCGTGTCCGCCGTGCGCGGGAACTGCCCCTCGGGCAGCAGGTGGACGAACGGCTCGTCGGCGTACGCCGCCTCCCACGCCGCGCGCACCTCGTCGGCACTCGTGCCGGGAGCGATCTGCGCGGTCGAGGTCGCGAGGATCCCGCGGCTCATCGGGACGAGCACCGGCGTGAAGCTGATCGCGGGCTCGTCGCGCGCGCCCGCGTTCCTGAGGGCCTGGCGGATCTCGGGGATGTGCCGGTGCGTGCCGCCCACCGCGTACGGATTCGCGGAGCCCATGAGCTCGGCGCCGAGCAGGTGGGTCTTCGCGGCCTTGCCCGCGCCGCTCGGGCCGACCGCGAGCACGGAGACGATATCTCGCGCCTCGATCACGCCGGCCGCGATACCGGGCGCGAGCGACAGCGCGACGGTCGACGCGTTGCAGCCGGGGGCCGCGATCCTCGTCGCTCCCGCGAGCGCGTCGCGCTGCCGGCCCGGCTTCCCGTCGGCTCCGACGACGATGAGCTCGGGCACGCCGTAGGTCCAGGCGCCGTGATGGTCGCCGCCGTAGAAAGCGGCCCAGTCCGCGGGATCCGCGAGGCGGTGATCCGCGCCGCAGTCGACCGCGAGGCGCACGTCGGCGAGCCGGCCGGTGAGGTCGCCCGAGGCGCCGTGCGGAAGAGCGAAGAAGACGATGTCGTGGCCGTCGAGCACCTCGGGGGTCGTCTCGCGGAGCGTCAGCCGCGCGAGCGAGCGGAGATGGGGCTGCGACTCGACGAGCGGGCGGCCGGCGCTCGAGTGCCCGGTGACGGTGCGGATCTCGAACTCGGGGTGTCCGGCCAGCAGGCGCAGCAGCTCGCCGCCCGCATACCCGCTGGCACCGGCTACCGCAACGCTGTAGGTCATCGGGGCTCCTCAGTTCTCGTGCGCGCTCCGCATCGGGGCGGGCGTCGCGATCAGGGCAGTGCCGCTATCAGGGCGGTGCCACTATTCTGGCACCTCGTCGCGACACCGGCGGGCACCGGGCGGACTCGCGCGCCCCGCCTACCGGTGCTTGAACTCGGGCGCCCGCTTCTCGGCGAAGGCGCGCATCCCCTCCGTCTGGTCGTCGGTGGCGAACGCGGCCGCGAAGGCCTGCCGCTCGAAGCGCAGCCCCTCCGCGAGAGAGGTCTCCTGAGCCGCCTGCAGCGCTTCCTTCGCGGCGTAGACCGCAGGCAGCGACTTCGAGGCGATCGTCTCGGCCGTCTGCGCGGCCTCGGCGAGCAGATCCGCCGCCGGTACCACGCGGGACACGAGCCCGGACCGCTCGGCCTCCTCGGCAGCCATGGTGCGCCCGGTCAGGATCATCTCGGCCGCCTTGTACTTGCCGATGGCCCGGGGAAGCCGCTGCGACCCGCCGAACCCGGGCAGGATCCCGAGGTTGATCTCCGGCTGCCCGAACTTCGCCGTGTCGGCGGCGATGATGATGTCGCACATCATGGCGAGCTCGCATCCGCCGCCGAGCGCGAAGCCAGCGACGGCCGCGATCACGGGAGTGCGCATCCGCTCGAAACCTCCCCAGCCCGGGAACGGCCCTCCGAGATACATCTCGCTGTAGTCGAGCTCGGCCATCTCCTTGATGTCGGCGCCGGCGGCGAAGGCCTTCTCCGATCCGGTGATGACGATCGCGCCGATCCCGGGATCCGCGTCAAAGGCGAGCGCGGCCTCGATGAGCTCGCGCACGAGCGTCGCATTCAGCGCGTTCAACGCCTCCGGCCGGTCGAGTGTGATCGTGGCGACGCGCCCCCGCGTCTCGGTGATGATGGCGGTGTACTCGGTCATCGGCGTTCCTCTCGACGGATCACGGTGTCGGAGTCCACGCTATCGCGCTCTCCGCACCGCGACCCTCCCCCGCTACGCCTCGACGTGCCGCTCCTCGGGACCGTTGTACGCCGAGAGCGGGCGGATCAGGGCGTTCGACGCCGCCTGCTCCATGATGTGAGCCGTCCAGCCCGGAACTCGCGCCGCGATGAACAGCGGCGTGAAGATCTCCGTGTCGAAGCCCAGCAGGTGGTAGGCGGGGCCCGAGGGGAAGTCGAGGTTGGGGTGGATGCCCTTGCGCGCGACGAACTCCGCCTCGAGGGTGCGAACCAGCTCCGCGAGGTCCGTGCGCCCCGACTCCTCGAGCAGCACGTCGAGTGCGGCCCGCATCGTGGGCACGCGGGAGTCGCCGTTCTTGTACACGCGGTGCCCGAACCCCATGATCTTCCGCTTCTCCGCGAGGGCGCGGTCGAGCCAGGGACCGACCGCCTCGGCGGATCCGATCTCGCTCAGGATGTGCATGACGGCTTCGTTGGCCCCGCCGTGCAGCGGGCCCTTGAGGGCGCCGATCGCGCCGACGACCGCGGAGTAGAGGTCCGAGGTGGTCGAGGCGATCACGCGGGCGGTGAAGGTGGAGGCGTTGAAGGAGTGCTCCGCGTACAGCACCATCGAGACGCGGAAGACGTCGACGGCCGCGTCCGAGGGCAGCTCTCCGAAGGTCATCCACAGGAAGTTGCGCGAGTAGTCGAGGTCGTCCCGCGGCGGGATCGGCTCCTGGCCGCGGCGCCGTCGCTGCACGGCCGCCACGATCGTGGGCAGCTGCGCGAAGAGGTACGCTGAACGCCCGAGGTCGAGCTCCCGATCCGTCCACCCGCCGGGCCGGTGCAGCGTGTCGTCGAACGTGCCGAGCTGGCTCACGGCGGTCCGCACGATGTCCATCGGGTGCGCCTCGACCGGGATGGTGTCGAGAAGCTCGAGGGTGCGCCGGTCGAGCCGCCGAAGAGATCGCTCGAGGCGCTCGAACTCGGCGAGCTGCTCCTCGTCCGGCAGTTCGCCGTGCCACAGGAGGTAGGCGACCGCCTCGAACGGCTGCGCGGCCGCGAGCTCCTGCACGGGGTACCCCCGGTACAGCAGGCTGTTCGTCTCGGGGTTGACCTTCGAGATCGCGGTGACATCGGCCACCACCCCCGCGAGGCCCTTCTTGATGTCTGATTCGGTCATGGTTTCCTCCTGTTAGCGGGCGACCTCGAAATTGAACACGCTCGTGTCGAAGCGGGTGTAGGCCTCGTAGTCGACGAGGTCGTACAGGTCAGCGCGGTGCTGCATCTCTCCGAGCTTCGAGGTGAGGCGTCCCTCCTCGTTCAGCGTGTCGAGCGCGCGGTCCGTGGCTCCCATCGCGATCCGGAGCATCGAGACCGGCCAGATCACGATGTTCACGCCGATGTCGGCGAGCTGCTGCGACGAGAACAGCTCGCTCTTGCCGAACTCCGTCATGTTCGCGAGGATCGGCACGTCGAGCGCCTTCCGCATCGCCTCGAACTCCTCGAGAGTGCGCATCGCCTCGGGGAAGATCGAGTCCGCCCCGGCGTCGACGAGTGCTCTGGCGCGGTCGATCGCGGCGTCCAGCCCCTCGGCGGCGCGGATGTCGGTGCGCGCCATGATGAGGAAATTCGGGTCGCGTCGCGCGTCCACGGCGGCGCGGATCCGCTTGACCGCCGTGCTCTCGTCGACGACGCTCTTGCCGTCGAGGTGTCCGCAGCGCTTCGGGTTGATCTGATCCTCGATGTGGCAGCCCGCGAGACCCGCGTCCTCGAGCGTCTGGATCGTGCGCGCCACGTTCATCGGCTCGCCGAAGCCGGTGTCGGCGTCCACGATCGCGGGCAGCTCGGTCACCCGTGCGATCTGCTGCGCGCGCCCGGCCACTTCGGTGAGCGTCGTGAGGCCGATGTCGGGCAGCCCGAGATCCGCGGAGAGCACGGCTCCCGAGATGTAGACCCCGTCGAAGCCCTTTCGCTCGATGAGCCGTGCCGAGAGCGGGTTGAACGCACCCGGGAGGCGGAGCAGCTCGCCGCTCGCGAGCCGCTCTCGGAAGAGGCGGCGCTTCTCGGCCGCGGTGGTGGTGCTGTAGAGCATCAGAACAGTCCCTTCGGGGCGGCGGCGAGATCGATCACGCCGGCCTTCGCGACGATGTTGAGCTCGCGGACCTCATCGGCGGTAAGCTCCGGCAGGCGCTGCACGAGGTCGAGGAAGCGCTCGATCTCGGCCTCCTCGAGCACCGGCTCGGCGAGCAGGCGGAACTTGCCGATGTACTGCTCACGGGCGAACGGCCGAGCGCCGAGCGGGTGGGCGTCCGCGACGGCGATCTCGTCGACGAGCTTCGTGCCGTCGGCGAGCTCGATCTCGACGCGCCCCCCGAACGACTTCTCATCGGGATCCTCGGAGTGGTAGCGGCGCGTCCACTCCGGATCCTCGGCCGTGGTGATCTTGTGCCACAGCTCGACGGTGTCCTGGCGGGCGGCCCGCTCGGGGGCGTACGACTCGACGTGGTGCCAGCCGCCGTCCTGCAGCGCGACCGCGAAGATGTACGGGATCGAGTGGTCGAGGGTCTCCCGCGAGGCCTCCGGGTCGTACTTCTGCGGATCGTTCGCGCCCGACCCGATCACGGTGTGCGTGTGGTGGCTCGTGTGCAGCACGATGGCCCTGATGTTCGTCGGATCGGCGAGTTCGGGCCGCTCGCCCCGGAGCTTGCGCGCGAGGTCGATCCAGGCCTGCGCCTGGTACTCCGCCGAGTGCTCCTTCGTGTAGCTGTCGAGGATCGCGCGCTTGGGCTCGCCGGCGGCGGGCAACGGCACCTCGTAGGACGCGTCGGGTCCGTCGAGCAGCCACGCGATCACACCGTCCTCGCCCTCGTAGACGGGACTCGGCGAGGTCTGGCCGCGCATCGCGCGATCCACGGCCTCGACCGCCATCTTGCCCGCGAACGCGGGCGCGTGCGCTTTCCAGGTCGAGATCTCGCCCTTGCGGCTCTGCCGGGTCGCGGTCGTCGTGTGCAGCGCCTGCGCGACGGCCTGGGCGGTCGTCGCGACGTCGAGGCCGAGCAGCGTGGCGATGCCGGCCGCGGCCGAGGGACCGAGGTGCGCGACGTGGTCGATCTTGTGCCGGTGCAGGCAGATGGCGCGCACCAGGTCCATCTGGATCTCGTAGCCGGTCGCGATGCCGCGTACGAGCGCCCGACCGTCGGCGCCGGTGTGCTGGGCGACCGCGAGGATCGGCGGGATGTTGTCGCCGGGGTGCGAGTACTCGGCGGCGAGGAAGGTGTCGTGGTAGTCGAGCTCGCGAACCGCGACGCCGTTCGCCCAGGCCGCCCACTCCGGACTCGACAGCTGCGCTCCCGATCCCGCTCCCGAACCATCCGGGCCCGTGCCCGGGAGGCCGAAGATCGCGGAGCCGGCGCCCCCGGTGGAGACCGGGTGCGAGCGCAGGCGCTCTCGCACCC
>JAPSIU010000206.1 GCA_031178565.1 Leucobacter sp.
ATCGTCGTGTTGGTCGCGATGATCCCGTCGAGCCCGAGCCGGACAGCGAGCTCGACGATGCCGTCGATCTGCTCGTCCCCCATGTCCGGCGCGATCTTCACGAGCAGCGGCGTCCCCGCGGCCGCGTCGCGCACCGCACCGAGCAGCGGCTCGAGCGTCTCGAGCTCCTGCAGCCCGCGGAGACCGGGCGTGTTGGGAGAGCTGACGTTCACGGCGAGGTAGTCCGCGACGGGGGCGAGCCGCTGGGCGCTCCACACGTAGTCCGACGTCGCGTCCTCGACCTCGGTCGCCCGGCTCTTGCCGATGTTGACGCCGATCACGGGGCGCCTCCGCGCGAGTCGGGCGCGCTCGATGCGGGGCACCGCCGCGGCCGAGCCGCCGTTGTTGAAGCCCATCCGGTTGATGAGGCCACGATCGTCCACGAGGCGGAACATCCGCGGCTGCGGGTTCCCCGGCTGGGGGTACCGGGTGAGCGTGCCCACCTCGACGTGCCCGAAGCCGAGCTCGCCGAGGCCGGCGATGCCCTGCGCGTTCTTGTCGAAGCCGGCCGCGAGGCCGAACGGGCTCGGGAAGTCGATGCCGAGCGCGCGCACGCGCAGAGAGGGGTCCGGAGCGCAGAAGCGCCGGACGACGCCTCCGAGGAGCGGGGTGGCGCGGATCACCGCGAAGGCGAGGTGGTGGGCCCGCTCGGGGTCCATCCGCCGGAACACCGTGTTGAACAGCTGCGGGTAGAGACGCATGGCCGGGTCACTCCTCGTTCGCGGTGGCGGCGCCCGGATCGGCGTCCGCGGCGGTCGTGCTCGGGTGCGCCCGCAGCTCTGCGATGGCCTCGTCGAAATCGGCGAGGGACTCGAACGCCTGGTAGACGCTCGCGAACCGCAGGTAGGCGACTTCGTCGAGCTCGCGCAGGTGCGGCAGGATCGCGAGACCGATCTCATTGGCGTCGAACTGGGCGATCCCGCTCGCCCGCACCGATTCCTCGACCTGCTGCGCGAGGAGCGCGAGGTCCGCGTCGGTGACGGGTCGGCCCTGGCAGGCCTTGCGCACGCCGCTCACCACCTTCTCGCGGCTGAACGGCTCGACGACCCCTGAGCGCTTGATGACGGTGAGGCTCGCGGTCTCGGTCGTCGTGAAGCGACGGCCGCACTCGGGGCACTGCCGACGGCGGCGGATCGACAGGCCCTCGTCGGCGGTCCGGGAGTCGATCACGCGGGAGTCGGGGTGGCGGCAGAACGGACAGTGCATCAGACCGTCTCCCCGGTTCCCGCGCGCGCCTCGCGCGTCTGGTCGCGCTGCCCCGTCGCGGGGCCGAAGCGGGCGCTCACGGCCTCCCCGTGGGCCGGCAGCCCCTCGGCCTCCGCGAGCGCGAGCAGCGGAGCCTCGACCTCGGCGAGCGCGGCGCGGTCGTAGGAGATGATCTGCTGAGGACGGAGGAAGGTGTGGGCGCCGAGCCCCGAGGCGAAACGCGCGGTCCCGCCGGTCGGGAGCACGTGATTGGATCCCGCCAGGTAGTCGCCGAGGCTGACCGGCGTGTAGCCGCCGAGGAAGATCGCCCCCGCGTCGCCGATCCCCTCGAGGACCGCTTCGTCGTCGCGGGTTTGGATCTCCAGGTGCTCGGGGCCGTAGGCGTTGCTCACCCGTGCCGCCATCCCGAGGTCGTCCACGAGGATCACGGCCGACTGCGGGCCCTCGAGAGCGGTGCGGACGCGTTCGGCGTGGCGGGTCAGCGGCGCGCGTCGACCGACCTCCGCCAGCACGGACGCCGCGAACTCCGCAGAGTCGGTGACGAGCACCGAGGCGGCGGCCTCGTCGTGCTCCGCCTGGCTGATGAGGTCGGCCGCCACGAAGCCCGGATCGGCGGACGCGTCGGCGATGACGAGGATCTCAGTGGTGCCCGCCTCGGAGTCGATCCCGACGACGCCGTTCACCACCCTCTTCGCGGCGGCCACGAACACGTTTCCCGGACCCGTGACGACGTCGACCGGCTCGAGCCCGATCTCCGAAACACCGTGCGCGAAGGCCGCGACCGCACCGGCGCCGCCGATGGCGTAGACCTCGTCGATCCCGCAGAGTGCGGCCGCCCAGAGGACCGCGGGGTGCGGGAGTCCCGCGTGATCCCGCTGCGCGGGAGAGGCGAGCGCGAGGCTCGGGACCCCGGCCGTCTGGGCGGAGACCGCATTCATGATGACGGAGGACGGGTAGGCGGCCTTGCCGCCGGGCGCGTACAGCCCCACCCTCGAGACCGGCTGCCAGCGCTGACGGATGACCGCGCCGTCGCCGAAGCGGGTCACGCGCTCGGTCGGCACCTGCGCGGCCGAGCCTCGACGCAGGCGCTCGATGAGCTCCCGGAGCGCGTCCGCGACCTCGGCCGGGCAATCCGCGAGGGAGCCGGCGATGACCTCTGCCGGCACTCGCAGCGCGTGCCCCTCGACGCCGTCGAAGTCCCGCGCCTGGACGCGCAGGGCGGCCTCGCCCCGCTCGGCGACGGCGGCGACGAGGGGACGCACTCGCTCGACCGCGTCGTCGGCGTTCACGGCCGCGCGCGGCACGAGGCTCAGCAGCTCGGCTCGGGAGAGGGCTCGGCCCCGCAGATCGATAGTACGCATCACCGGATCATTCTACCGAGCGCCGAGCATCGGGCGAGAGCATGCCGAACCACGCGAGTTCGCGCACACCCGCGACGAGCGCCTCGCTCGCGGCGTCGACGTCGACCTCCAGCAGTGTGGCGAGCGCGTCGGCGATCTGCCCGAGTGTCAGGTCTCCGTCGCAGGCCCCGACCGCCGCCGCCAGCAGCGGATCGGCCGTCACGCGGCGCGCGACGGGCCGGTCGGCGGTCAGCGCGATCGCGCGGGGAGCCTCCTCCCCCGGCCGATGCGCTCGCTGCTCGGCAACGTGGTCGGCCAGCACCCAGCGGGTCCCGAGCGCCTCGGCATCGCTCATGCGCTCGGCGGCGATCGCGGCGTCGAAGGCGGCGCCGAGCCCCGGTCCGGGATGCTCGGCGAACGAGCCGGGGGCCTGCTCGACGCGGATCACCGAGCCTCCCGGCGCCGCGGCGAGACGTCGCATCCGAACCGACCCGAGACCGATCGCCACGACGCGGCGGGCGGCGAAGTCGTCGCCCCAGTCCTCCATGAGCCGCTCGAAGGCGGCGTCTCCCGGCCTCGCACCGCCGTCCCGGGCCCAGGTCTCGGCGTACCGGACGGGATCCACGCGGTCCCGCTCGATCGCCCAGCCGGCGAGGGGGCCGCTCGCCTGCGCGGCGTCCTCGATCCAGCGCCGCACCCGCTCCAGGCCGTTCCCGCCCCACGGGGTCTCCCAATTCGCCAGGCACAGCAGCGCACCGCCCTCGGCGAGGTGCTCCGGGGCGCGCCGCACCACCGTCGCGGCGAGTTCGTCCCCCGTCATCCCGCCGTCCCGGTACTCGTAGACGGGGCGGTCGTCGGCGCCGCGGGGCGTGATCACGAACGGCGGATTCGAGAGGATCAGGTCGAAGCGCTCCCCCGCGACCGGTTCGAACAGGCTGCCGTGCCGGAACTCGATCGTGTCGAAGCCGTTCAGCCTGGCGTTGGCGCGGGCCAGGCGCAGCGCCCGTTCGGAGATGTCGGTCGCGACGACGCGGCGCACGCCGGCCGCCGCGAGGAAGAGCGCGACGACGCCGCATCCGGTGCCAAGATCCAGCGCGGACTCCGCGTCGCGCGGATCGGCCTGCGCGAGCAGCGAGCGGGTCGCTCCCCCGACCCCCATGACGTGATCCGGACGCGCCGGGCCGCGGCGCAGGTGGTCGTCCAGGTCGGAGAGGATCCACCGGTCCGCCGCCCGCTCCGAGGTCGGGTCGCTCGGCAGGCCCCGGCCGGGAAGCGTCGCGGGATTCAGCGAGAGCTCTGCCCGGTAGCCGCCCCCCGCACCGCGCGCCGCGATCCCCAACTCGACGGCGCCATCGCGTCCGAGGGCGGGCAGAGCCGCGTCGAGCGCGTCGCCCGGCACCTCCTCACCGAGCAGGAACACCCTCGCGAGCGTCGCGAGCGGGCGCTCACCGCGCTCCCCGATCTCCCCGCGCTCCGCGAGTGCGCGGCGGGCCGGGGCGAACACCCCCCGCTGCCGAGCTCCGTCGGCCGCCGCGCCGAGCAGCAGCTCCACGGAGCCTGGCCGGTAGTCGGCCGCGGCGAGGTCGATGCGCAGAGAGTCGATGAGTTCCGGATCCACCCCTCAAGCGTAGAGCCGAAAGATCCGTCAGTACGCGATAGGCACGTCAGTACGCGACGGTGAACCGGGCGCGGCGATGCTTCGGCGTGGTCCGCTATTCCCGGGGAGCGACCGCTACGCGAAAGCGCGATCGTACGCGCTGACGGGTGAGGGCAGCACGGTCTCACCGGTGAGGTACGCGTCGACGGACGCCGCCGCGGCGCGCCCCTCGGCGATCGCCCAGACGATGAGCGACTGACCGCGACCGGCGTCGCCGGCGACGAAGACGCCCGGCAGCCCGGTCGAGTAGTCCTTCTCGCGCTCGAAGGCGCCGCGCGCGCCGCGCGGCAGACGGACGACGGGATCCTCGATCTCCTCGGGGCCCGTGAATCCCATCGCGATGAGCACCAGATCCGCCTCGAGCATCCGCTCGGTTCCGGAGATCGGGACGCGGCCCTCCTCGGTGAACCCGGTCTCCGCGACGTGGAGCGCGCGCACGACCCCGTTCTCGTCGCCCGTGAACTCCACGGTCGACGCGAGGTAGTGCCGTTCGCCGCCCTCCTCGTGCGAACTCGACACCTCGAAGAGGTTGGGGTGCACCGGCCAGGGCTGCGCCTCCGTGCGCGTCTCGGACGGACGACGGCCGATCGCGAGGTTCGTGACCGACTTCGCGCCCTGGCGATGCGCCGTTCCGATGCAGTCGGCGCCCGTATCGCCTCCGCCGATCACGATTACGTGCTTGCCCGCGGCGTCGAAGGGGGTGGCGTCCAGCGCGCCCGACCGCACGCGGTTCGAGGCGGTGAGGTAGTCCATGGCGGGCATGATGCCGGCGAGTTCGCGGCCCGGGATCGGCAGCTCCCTCGGCACGGTCGCCCCCGTGGCCACGATGACCGCGTCGAAACGACGGCGCAGCTCGGCCCAGCTCATGTCGCGCCCGACCTCGACGCCGCATCGGAAGCGGGTTCCCTCCGCCTTCAACTGCTCGATCCGCCTGACCACGAGCTCCTTCTCGAGCTTGAAGTCGGGGATCCCGAAGCGGAGCAGACCGCCGGGCTCCTCGTCGCGCTCGTACACGGCGACGGTGTGGCCGGCCCGCGTCAGCTGCTGGGCCGCGGCGAGTCCCGCCGGCCCGGAGCCGACGACCGCGACCGTCTTCCCGGTGAGCCGCGACGGCGGCTGCGGCTGCACCCAGTCATTCGCGAAGGCCTGGTCGATGATGCTGTTCTCGATCTGCTTGATCGTGACCGCGGGCTGGTTGATCCCGAGCACGCACGCGGATTCGCACGGGGCCGGGCACGCGCGTCCC
>JAPSIU010000207.1 GCA_031178565.1 Leucobacter sp.
CTCTGCCCGCGCGTTCCGGAGGACTTCCGCATGGCTGTGTACCTCGCGGACGTCGAGGGCTTCAGCTATCAGGAGATCGCCGACATCGCGGAGGTCCCCATCGGCACGGTGATGAGCCGCCTGCACCGCGGGCGCGCCCGGCTTCGGAAGGCTCTCGGGGAATACGCGCGGGAGCAGGGCGTTGGACTGAGTGCGGAATCGAAATCAAGAGTGAAGGGAGACGCGCGTTGAGCGACTGCGAGAAGGCGAAGGCCAATCTGTACGAGCTGCTTCGCGGCGAGCTCTGCGCCGAGGAGTCGGCACCGATCCGCGAGCACCTCGCGAGCTGTCCGGCCTGTCAGGACGAGGAGAGCGTCTGCATGCGCCTCACCGAGGTCGTCCGACGCGCGTGCGACGAGGAGCGCGCGAACTGCGCGCCGGTCGACCTGCGCGACGCGATCCTGCGGGGACTGCGAGCCGTGTAGCATCTCGTCGAGCAGCGGGGCTACTCGACGAGCATCGCGTGAAGCCGTTCGATGGCGTCCCCCGGCAGCCCGTTCTCGACGAGGTAGTCGCGGATCGAGCCGTGCCGGCGTTCCACGAGGGCGAGCGCTCGGTCGATCGCGGCCACGGGCGTGCCGCCGACGAGCTGCTCGACCTCCGGCGTGATCTCCAGCCCGTACGAGCGGAGCAGCTCCAGCTGGGTCTCGTACCACTCGCCGCGCAGATATCGCTCGGACTCGGCGTAGTCGTCCATCACCTCCTCCCGGTCGACACCGACGGCCAGCAGCGCGAGGGCCGCGACGGCGCCCGTGCGATCCTTGCCCGCCGTGCAGTGGAACAGGGTGACGCCCGCCCCTGGCTCCGCCAGCATCGCGACCGCCGCGGCGAGCGTGTCGCCGTGATCCAGGTAGATCAGCTCGGTCAGTGCGAAGACGTCGAGCCTCCGCGTCACGTGCGCGGCCGCATCGGGGAAGATGGGGTGGGCGACGAGCCTCGAGGTCTCCGGCAGCGCGTCGGGCAGGCGACCGCGCTCGAGGTCGTCCCGGAGATCGATCACGCGTACGACGCCGAGCTCGGTCAGCTGCTCGCGCCCGCGGTCGCCGAGGCGCGAGAGCGCGTCTGAGCGGAAGAGGGCGCCATCGCGCGTGCGGCCGCCGTCCGCACGGAAACCGCCGAGATCCCGGAGGTTGTAGGTGCCCTCGACGGACAGCAGGCGGGTGGTCACGCCGGCATCCCGGTGGAGCGCTGCCGCACCGCGGCGGCGAGCTCCGCCGGAACCGCCTCGTGCAGATTGTGCGGCCCCGCGAGGGCGACGACCTCGCTGTCCGGCAGCTGAGCGCTCCACTCGGCCGCGAGATCCTCGCCCACGACACCCGACTCGGCGCGGATCAGAGTGACCGGGATCTCGAGCGACTGCAGCGAGGCCCAGAGCGGCGCGTACGGCTGAGGGTCGTCCGAATCCCCGGCCGGGAGCGCATCGAGGTGCGCGAGGTGATGGATCCACTCCAGGCGGCCGTCGGGACGGCGGCGGGTGTTGAGCGCGACGCCGCGGGTCAGGGCCGCGCGATCGCTGCCGATCCCGAACCGGATGGCGCGATCCACGATCTCGTCGAGATCGCCGTAGTCCCGCTGCCCCGTGACGAACTCCGCGACCGAGGCCGTGCCGCCTCCGGGCGTGACGCCGGGGGTGATGTCGACGACGATGAGGGACCGCACGAGCTCGGGCCGGGCGGCGGCGACCAGGCAGGCGGTGAGCCCGCCGAGCGAGTGGCCGAGCAGGGAGACGGGCCGCGGAGCGAGCTGCTCGAGGGCCGAGACCACGTCGTCTGCGAGGTGGTCGGGTCGGTAGTCGG
The DNA here is from genome assembly GCA_031178565.1 of Leucobacter sp. Taxonomy (GTDB): domain Bacteria; phylum Actinomycetota; class Actinomycetes; order Actinomycetales; family Microbacteriaceae; genus Leucobacter. The sequence goes on from JAPSIU010000207.1 coordinate 1,836, forward strand.
CGTCGGCGCGCCAGTCGCTGCGACCGTGGCCGGGCAGGTCGAGCGCGAGGGCCGGCACGTCGAGCGCGAGCAGCATCGGATCGAAGCTGTGCGCGTTCAGACCCGCACCGTGCAGCGCGACGAGCCGGGGAGCCTCTCCGGGCCGGAACGCGAGCCCGCTCACGCGCCGCCCCTCTCCGGCCGCGGCCCGCACGCGCTCGACTTCGGGAAGCGGCCCGGTCCGCCCGACGCGCGCGGCATCGCTCTCGAGGAACCGGAACTCGTCCTCCTGCGCTGCGACCGCGTCGTTCACCATGCGCATCAGTCTAGAGCCGCTGCAGGTACCCGCCATCGCGCAGACCGGCCTCGATCTCGAAGCGGTTGCGCAGCGGATCCCGGCCGGCGAGGAGATACAGGACCGGCAGGGCGAGGCCGTAGCGCCGCCACTGCTCCCGGTGCACGAGTTCGTGCCGCAGGACCCGCGGGCTCACGTTGCGGGAGGTGAGATAGCAGGATCCGACGCAGCTTCCGCCGCGTCCGAACGCCCACGTCGGCATGCCGCGGAAGATCCAGAGCCCCTCGTGGCGCTCCACCGGTCCCGTGCTCCAGATGGAGCCCCAGACGAAACCGACGACGGTCGCGTACCAGTAGCCGAGGCGCGCGAGCGGCCACGGGCGGGCACGGCCGGCCGCGGTCTCGCCGTCGCGGACCGCCCCACCGCTCACGCAGCCGGTCCCGAGGTCAGCGCCGAGAGGATCCGGAGGACCGTCGGCAGATCCTCCGCGGCCACCGCGGCGTCCGCCGGTGCGAACTCGCAGATGGAGGCGCCGGCGAGCGGGAGGGCGGCCACGGCCGCACGGATCGCGGCGGTGAGCTGCACGACGCTCAGCCCGAAGGGCACGGGGGCGTGCACGGCCGCGAACTCCGAAGGATCGAGCACGTCGACGTCGACGTGGACGTACAGGTGGGTCGCGCCGAGCGTCCCGAGGCGCTCGGCCACGCGGACCGCGAACGCCTCGGGGTCCCCCGGGTCGCCCGCGCCGATGACCGGCACGCCGTGGCGCTGCAGCTCCTCGTGCTCCTCGGGGTCGATCTCGCGAGTGCCGACGAGGGTCAGCAGCGAGGGCTCGATCGGGTGCGCCGAGGCGAGATCGTCGGAACCGTCGCCGAGGGCGTGACGCAGAGTCATGCCCGAGGCCGCACCCGAGGGCGAGGTGCTGGGATGCTGCAGGTCGGCGTGCGCATCGAACCACAGCACCGCGAGCGACTCGGCTCCGTGATGCCGCACGGCCGACTCCAGCCCGGCGAGAGAGGTGGCGCAGTCCCCGCCGACGATGATCGGCGCCGCTTCGTCCGACCGCGTGTCCGCGAGCGTATCGGCCGCGGCCCGGCGCGCTCGCAGGAGGCTGCTCAGTCGCGCGACGGGCGTGCCCATCGCGTCGCCCGCCTCGAGCGGCACCTCCACCTCGCGGCGCGCGGTCGCGGGCAGGTCCTCTCGGAGCAGCTCGGCGCCCTCCGCGAGCTGCATGGCGCGCGAGGACGAGGACCCCTGCCACTCCGGCATCACCAGATAGACGGGTTTCGGCACTGGAACCTCCCTGGGGTAGGCGACTCCTCCAGGATACGCCCGTCTTCCTCCTCAGCCGCCACCGAGCGCTCGCCGGGCCGCGGAACAGGACTCCCGCTCACCCCACGGTGACGAAGTCGATGAGGTGCTCCACGCGGCCCACGAGTTCCGGTTCGAGATCGCGGAAATCCCGAACCCGCCCGCGGATCCGCTTCCACGCCTCGGCGATGTCGGCCGGCTCCTCCGCGGGCCAGCCGAGCGCGCGGCCGATCCCGGTCTTCCACTCGATGCTGCGCGGGATCGTCGGCCACTCCCGGAGACCGACCCGCTCCGGCTTCACGGCCTGCCAGATATCGACGAACGGGTGGCCGACGATGAGGACGTTCGCGCCGTGCGGCCCGCGGGAGATGGCCTCGGCGATCCTCGTCTCCTTGCTGCCCGTCACGAGGTGGTCGAGGAGCACGCCCGCCCGCCGCTGCGGGCCCGGTCCGAACTCGGCGAGCACCTGCTGCAGGTTGTCGGCGCCCTGCAGCAGCTCGACGACCACCCCCTCGACGCGCAGGTCGTCGCCCCACACCTGCTCCACGAGCTCGGCATCGTGCTTGCCCTCGACGAAGATCCGGCTCGGCATGGCGACCCTGGCCCGCTGCTGTTCGACGGCGAACGAGCCCGAGGCCGTGCGCTGCCGACCCGCCCGCTTGCGGGCGGGCATCACGAGCGACACCGGACGGCCGTCGATGAGGAAGCCGTCGTTCATCGGGAAGGCCCGCACCTTGCCGCGGAAATCCTCGAGCTGCACGAGTCCGTCGCGTGCGCCGACCACTGCGCCGCACCACTCGGACTCCGTGTGCTCCACCACGAGGCCCTTCGCGAGGGGCACCTCGCGCCGCTCCACGGGACCGCGACGGGGCTTCATGGCCGCCACCGGATCCAGGTCGTAACGCTCGTCGAACACGCAACGAGCCTAGCGCTAGGCTGGGGCGGTGAGCGACGATCCGGGACCCGGCGAGGCGGGATCCGGGGACCCGGCATCCGCGCGCCGGGGATCTGGCGGCGAGCGCGGGAGCGACCGCTCGCGCGGTCTGCGCGCGCTGCTCGTCGACGTCACGCCGCTTCGCGCGAGTCCCGCGTTCGCGAAGCTGTGGATCGGCACCTCGGTCGCGCAGATCGGCGCGCAGATCACGATCGTCACGGTCGGCCTGCACGTCTACGCGCTGACCGGATCGACGCTCGCCGTCTCGTTCGTCGCGCTCTGGGCGCTCGGCCCCATGATCCTCGCGGGCTTCGTCGGCGGGGCGCTCGCCGACACCTTCGATCGCAGGCGGGTCGCGCTGTTCACGGCGCTCGTGGCCTGGCTCAGCATCGGCACGATGACGCTCATCGCCTTCCTCGGCGTCTCCGCGACCTGGCCCTACTACCTGCTCGCCGCGGTCAACGCGGCCTCGGCGACGATCCTGGGTGCGACGCGCGGCGCGATCCTGCCCCGTCTGCTGTCCACCCAGCTGCTGCCCGCGGCCGCCGCGCTGAGCGGGATCACGATGGGGCTCGCGATCACGGTCGGCCCCGCGGTCGCGGGGGTGGCCGTGGCGACCGTCGGCTTCTCCTGGACCTATCTGCTCGACGTCCTGCTGTTCACGGGCGCCTTCGCCGGAATCCTCAGCCTGCCGAGCCTGACGCCCGACGGCGAGCGGGCGAGCCCCGGCCTCGGATCGGTGGTCGAGAGCCTGCGCTTCCTGCGTTCGGCCCCGAACGTGCGCGCGACCTTCGTGTTCGACCTCATCGCCATGATCCTCGGCACACCGCGCGTCGTGTTCCCGGCCGCGGGCGCGCTCGTGCTCGGCGGAGGCGCGGTGACCGTCGGGATCCTGACGGCCTCCTTCGCGGTCGGAGCGCTGCTGAGCGGGCTCGTCTCCGGACCCCTGGGCGGGGTGCGCAGGCAGGGACGGGCCGTGACGTTCGCGATCATGGCGTTCGGCGCGTGCACCGCGCTCTTCGGGCTCGTGCTGCTCGTGACGGCGGCGACCGATGGACCGAGCGGGATCGACGACGTCGTCGTGCCCGCGATCGTGCTGGCCGGACTCGCGCTCGCGGGAGCCGGAGC
>JAPSIU010000208.1 GCA_031178565.1 Leucobacter sp.
CATCTGGGAAGTTGTCGCTGCCGTCGATCACCAGGTCGTACGCGGAGAAGAGCCCGAGCGCGTTCTGCGCGCTGAGCCGCTCGGCGTGCCGCTCGATCCGCACCCCCGGATCGATCCGCTCGGCGCTCTCGGCGAGCGAGTCGACCTTCAGCCGACCGACATCCGCGGTGCCGTGCGAGACCTGGCGGTGCAGATTCGACAGCTCGACGCGGTCGTCGTCGACGATGCCGATCGTGCCGACGCCCGCGCCGACGAGGTACGGCACGCACGCGCTGCCGAGCCCGCCCGCCCCGATCACGAGCACGCGCGCCGCGGCGAGTCTGCGCTGCGCCTCGTCGCCGAAGCCGGGCAGGGAGAGCTGGCGGCTCGCCCGCTCCCGCTGATCGGCGGTGAGACCGGCGGCGGGGGCGACGAGCGGGCCGGGGCTCGGGTGGTCGGGCATGCTGCAATTCTAGGAGGAGCGGCCGAACGCCGCCCGGGCGTCAGTTCGTCCGCGATACGATGGCCGTATGGCGGAGATCAGGGTGCGGTACTTCGCGTCCGCGGCCGAGGCCGCGGGCCGGGAGGAAGAACTCGTGGAGCGGGGTGACGGCACGCTGGCCTCGCTGCGCGCGCGTCTGAGCGAGCGCTACGGGGCGGAGATGCAGCGGGTGCTGCGCTCGGGCTCGTTCCTCGTCGAGGGGACCGTGCGCAGGGACGACGGGCCGATCGCGACGGGAGGCGGCGGCGCCTCCCATCCGCCGACCGTCGACGTGCTGCCGCCCTTCGCCGGAGGGTGAGGCGGTGACGGTTCACGCGTTCGAGGCGCGCCCCGTCGAGGACCATCTGGCCGAGGTCGAACGTCTGCTCGGCCCGATGGTCGCCCGGATCGGCGCGGCTGCTCCCGACACGGTGGAGGTCGGCGACCCGGGCGCGGCCGGCCGCGTGTGCGCCGCCGAGGTGGTGAGCCCGATCCCGCTGCCGCCATTCGACAACTCCCAGATGGACGGCTACGCGGTGCGGGCCGTCGACCTCGCGTCCGCGTCGGCGGAGACGCCGATCGCGCTGCCGCTCGGAGCGACCGCCGCGGCGGGAGATGTGCCGGGAGTGCACGCGTCCGGCACCGCTTCGCCGGTGATGACGGGAGCGGCGATCCCGCACGGCGCGGACGCCGTCGTCGCGGTCGAGGCGACCGCCTGGATCGCGGGCAGCGCGGGCCGGGCGGGCGGCGCTGACGAGCGCATGAGCGGCTTCCCGCCGCTCTCCCGCGCCGGAGAGCGCGTCGCCGAGGTGTCCGTGATCTTCGCGGCTCCGGCGGCGCCGGGCGCGTTCGTGCGGCGCCTCGGCGTCGACGTCGCCGAAGGGGCGCCCGTCGCGCGGGCGGGGGACCGCCTGACGTCGGCTCGGATCGGCGCGCTCGCCGCCGCGGGCATCGGGACGGTGCCCGTGCGGCCCCGGGTGCGTGTGCTGCTCTGCACGACGGGCGACGAACTCGCGGAGGCGGGGCGCCGGCACGGAGACGCGCGCTCGGCCGAGCTCGCGCCGGGGAGCATCCACGACGCCAACGCCCCGATGCTCGCGGCGCTGCTGCGCGGTGCGGGGGCGGAGGTGACCGCGGCTCGCGTCGGAGACCGATCCTCGGAGCTCCGGGACACGATCGAGCGCGCGGCGCCCCTCGTCGATCTGATCGTCACGTCGGGCGGAATCAGCATGGGGGCGTTCGAGGTCGTGCGTGAGGCGCTCGCACCGTTCGGCGTCGTCTTCGGCACCGTCGCCATGCAGCCGGGAGGCCCGCAGGGGCTCGGGTCCCTGAGGGGCATCACGGGGGCGGACGCCGGGCCGATCCCGGTGCTCTGCTTCCCGGGCAACCCCGTCAGCTCGCTGCTCTCCGCGGAGCTCTTCGCGCTGCCGACGCTGCGTGCGCTCGCCGGGCGGCCCCGCGAGCGCAGGAGCGAGCCGAGGCCGCTCGCGGTGTCCGCGGATTCTCCCGAGCACAAGCTGCAGCTGCGCCGCGCACGCCTCGAGGCGGACGGACGCGTCACCCCGCTTCCGCCGGGGTCGCACCTGATCGGCGACCTCGCCGACGCCGACGTCATCGCGGAGATCCCCGTCGGCGTCGCGCACGCGCCGGCCGGCACCATCGTGAACACCTGGAGGATCGCATGAGCGACGAACGCGCGACCGAACCGACGACCGAACTGACGCACCTGCGCCGGGACGGGAGCGCGCACATGGTCGACGTGACGGAGAAGGCGGTGACCAAGCGCGTCGCGCGCGCCCAGGCGGTGCTGTATACGCGCGACGACGTGGTGCGCATGCTCGTCGACGGCGAGCTGCCGAAGGGCGAAGCGCTCGGCACCGCGAGGATCGCGGGCATCATGGCGGCGAAGCGCACCTCGGATCTCATCCCGCTGTGCCATCCGCTCCCGCTCACGAAACTGTCCGTCGACTTCGAACCCGAGGGGGATCGCGTGCGCGTGCTCGCCTCGGTCACCACCCGGGGTGCGACGGGGGTGGAGATGGAGGCGCTCACCGCGGCGAGCGTCGCCGCCCTCACGCTCTACGACATGATCAAGGCCGTCGACAAGCGGGCTCGGATCGAAGGCATCCGGGTACTCGCGAAATCCGGCGGCAAGAGCGGCGACTGGACGATCGAGTGACTCCGGATCACGCGGGTCCCGCGGGACCCGCGATCGCTGCTGGAGCGGAACCGGCGTCCGCCGAGCGGAGCGCCGTCGTCATCGTCGCGTCGACGAGCGCGGCGGCCGGTCTCGCGGCCGACACGACCGGACCCGCGATACGGGTGTGGCTCGCGGAGCGCGGCTTCTCCGTGGCGGCCCCCATCATCGCCGCGGACGGGCAGGCCGTCGGGGAGGCTCTCCGGGCGGTGCTGCTCGGCCGCCCCCACGTCGTCCTCACCACGGGCGGCACCGGTGTCTCCCCGAGCGATCGCACCCCGGAGCAGACCTCGCCGCTGCTCGACGTCGAGCTCCCGGGGCTCGTGGAGGAGTTCCGGCGGCGGGGCGCGGCGCAGACGCCGACGGCGCTGCTCACGCGGGGGGTGGCCGGGTTCGCCGGCGACACGTTCGTGATGAACCTGCCGGGATCGCGGGGCGGCGTGCGCGACGGGCTGGCTGTGCTCGATCCCGTGCTCGAGCACCTGCTCGGTCAGCGCCGCGGCCTCCCGAGCGGGGGGCACCCCGGAGCGGGCCCGCGATGACTTCACGCCGCCGCACGCTTGGCCTGCGCGAGCAGGTGGGGGACCGTGCCGGTGTCCGTGACCAGGTGGGTGATCAGCCCGGCGCGGATGGCGACCGCGCCGATCTTCGCCCGGGATCGGCCGACGACGAGGCCGAGGACCCGTTCCTTCGCCCGCAGATCGTCGAGCGAGAGGCCGATCCAGGTCACGTCGTCGGGCTGATGCTCCTCACCGGCCTCGTCGAGGAAATGGCCGAGCACGTCGCCCACGATTCCCTCGCCCACGAGGCTCTCCCACTCCTCTGACGAGAGCAGACCGGGTCGGATCAGCGGAGTGTCGTCGGTGACGCCGCCCAGCGAGACGACCGCGCTCGGAGCCTCCCTGGCTCGGCGCAGAGCCGTTCTGACCTGCTCGGTCCCGACCAGCATCCGTGCCGCGGCGCGAGGACGCATCAGGGCGGGTGTGGGCAGGTGCACGGACGCGGCGCCGAGCGATTCCGCGAGTCGGCGCGTCACTTCGAGCGATGTCGCCCCGGGAATCTCGGGCGCGTGGCCCACGGCGTCGCAGATCGTCACGGCTTCGGTGTGCCGCGGCCGCACCGAAGCCGCCATCTGGCCCAGGGTCCTGCCCCAGCCGACGGCGAGCGTGGTGCCCGGCTCGGCGACGAGATCATCGATGAGCAGGCCTCCTGCTCGCGCGACGGCGGTCCGCGCGCCGCCGTCGGTCGCCACCGGCGCCACCGTGGCGGCGTTCAGCTGGGGGAAGGCCTCGAGCAGCTGCTGCTCGTGACCAGCGACCTCCGGAAGTGTTCCGCGCACGCGGATCTCGACGATTCCCTCGTCGCGGGCGCGTCGCAGCAGCCGGCTCACGGTCGGGCGCGAGACGGCGAGGTCGCGGGCGATCTGCTCCTGGTTGCGGTCGTCGACGTAGTACATCCAAGCGGCACGGAGCATCAGCTCGTCCGGCTTCGCCAAGTCAACCTCCGTTGCCGAATCGGGTGCGGCGCCGAGCGGTCGATGCCCGGCGATAGGCGGATCCTATCACCGGGCATCCGGGCTCATTCGCCCTGCAGGCCCGCGATCGCCGAGGTGATCTGCTCCACGACCGCGTCTTCGCCGATCCCGGTCAGCAGGGCCATGGCCGGAATCGTCGGGACTCCGAGATCGGCGGGCACGGGCGTGGTCGCGAGCACCAGGTCGGGGGCGAACGTGCTGACGGTCTGCCTGACATCGGTCGCGCGGCAGAGCGACGTGGTCAGCGACCATCCTCGCTCGGCCGCGAGTTCCTTGACGCGCTCGCTGACCACGGTGGAGGTCGCGACGCCCGATCCGCAGACGAGGAGGACTCGGGTCTCTCGGTTCGACATGGTGTGTCCTTTCAACTGCGTCACGCAGCGGTCTCGGCGGCCTCGGCCGTTTCGGTGGTTTCGGCGGCCTGCGCCATGAGCGATCGGCGGCGCCACCACATGACCGCCAGCGTAGCGACCAGGACGATGACGACCAGGAACGGGATGCTCCGCATGCCCTGGACCATCAGGATCTCGAACCAGTGCGCTCCGGTGCCGAGCGAGACGATCTCGTTCACACCGTTGGGAAGCTCGTAGCCGCTCTCCTTCGCGACCTCGGTGACGGTCGGCGCGATCCAGGTGGACAGGTACAGCGAGATGATCATGAAGACGGTGCCGTTGAGGATTCCACGGAAGATGTTGCCCCGCGAGAACAGTACGGCGAAGACGGTGAAGTAGGCCATCGCGGCGAGATCCACGAAGGGCAGCACCCTGTTGCCCGGGAGGACGAACGCCAGCACGACGGTGATCGGGATCAGCACGGCGGCTGCCGCGAGGTTCGCCGGATTGCCGAGCGCCAGCGCCGCGTCCATGCCGATGTAGACCTTCTCCTTGCCGAACCAGCGGGACATGAGCTTCCGGGCGGCCTCGGCGATCGGCATCAGGCCCTCCATCAGCACGGCGACCATCCGGGGCAGCAGGAGCATCACCGCGCCGAGGCTGATCGCGATGGTCGCGACGCCCTTGAAGTCGTAGCCGGCGAGGACGCCGGTCAGTGCGCCGAGCACGATGCCGATCATCAGCGGATCCGCGAAGATGCCCACCCGCTTCTGCATGGCCTCGGGGTTCAGATTGATCCGGTTGATGCCGGGGATCCGAGCCCAGAGCCAGTCCATCACGAAGGCGAGGGGAGCCCAGATCGTCACCGAGCCGGTGGTGACGGTGACGCCCGGCAGCT
>JAPSIU010000209.1 GCA_031178565.1 Leucobacter sp.
CGAGAGGAAGACGCCCTTGCCCGCGAAGTCCGCGTCGGCTCCGCCGAGGAAGACGTTCCGATAGCCCTCGCCGCGCAGCACGTCTCCGAGACAGGTGGCGCCGGGGAGATAGCTCTCCACCTCGTGCCCCTCGGCGCCGATGTCGTTGAGCGCGCCGATATCGGACAGCGAGCCGGCCGTGCGCAGCGGGATCCCGCACTGCGTGCCGACGATACCCGACATGGTCCAGCCGCCGCCGTCGTACTGGCGCAGGCTCGGGATCGACGACCACCCCTCCGTGGCGTCCTGCACGGGCTCGAGCATGTTCTTCTCGAAGAGCCGGTCGTCGCCGAGCGCGTCCTCGATCGATTCGAGGTAGATGAGGACCAGGTTCCTCCGGTCGTCCGCACCCGAGGGGACCGCGGCTCCGCCTCCTCCTCCGACCGCGCGCGTTCCGGCCCCGCCGCCCGGCTCGCCCCCGCCGCCGGTTTCTCCCGCCCCTCGATCCACGCCGGGCGCGACGTAGTAGTCGGCGAGACTCGCGCCCGTCGTCGCCTCGCGCACGTACGCCTGCAGATAGTCGCCCGCTCCGATCGTCGATCCGAGGAACGCCGCGCCGCCGAGCGGCACCACCACCGCCAGCAGCATCGCGGGCAGGCGCAGCGCCCACACCCGGCGTCCGCTGAGGATCCCGTGGCTGCGCAGAACGCGACGCGACTTCTCCGAGAGGAGCATCAGGACGAGCACAGCGGCGACCGGGATGACGATTCCCGTGACGACCGCCCCGAGGACGAGCCCGTCACCGCCCGCGCCCTCGCCGCCGCCCCCGGGCAGATTGGTGAGCAGCTGGTCCACGGAGATGACGCCGAAGGTGCGGCGCACCCAGAGGCTCACTCCGGCGAAGATCGCGCCGAGCAGCACGAGCACCCAGAAGGCGACGATCGCGACGGCCCAGAGTCGGCGCCGGCGACGGGGCCCGCGACGTTCGGGCGGGATGACGGCTCGCGGTTCCCGCGACTCGCCGCGCTCACGCTGGTCGACGGCGGGGCCCGGCTCGGCTCCGATGCCGACAGCGGGGACCGCGGGGGTCGGCTCGACCGCCCGCACCGTCGTGCGCGCCGCCGTCAGCCGGGCCCGGTTCTGCCTCCGCCGCCGGTTTCCCTTCCGCTTGCCGCTCAAACCGGCCTACTCCTCCTCCGGCGGAGGGGAGGTTGCCGCGACGCCGTCCGCCACGAGCTGCTGGGCGACCGCGTAGTCGGGGTACTCGGGGTCGAGCGCGGGCGGAACGAGCTCCACGTTGACCGGCGTGTGGTCACGCGCCTTCTCGGCGAGGTCCACGAAGCGCCCGAGCATCGACTGGGGAATATCGGTCTCCACGAGCTGCGCACCGGCCGCGGCGACGTCCTGGAACCTCGCCAGCACATTCGCCGGCTGCATCTGCGCGAGGATCGCGGCCTGCAGCTCCCGCTGCCGCGCCATGCGAGCGTAGTCGCCCTCCGCCGAACCGTAGCGCGAGCGCGCGTACCACTGCGCCGCGTACCCGTCGAGACCCTGCTCGCCGGGCTCGATCCAGCCCTCGACGTCCACGAGCTCCCCGGTGAACTCGTCGATGCGGCCGCCGATCGGGAGGCGCTCCTGCGCGTTGATCGTCACTCCCCCGAGCGCGTCGATGAGACTCGAGAAGGCGTCCATGTTGACGAGCACGTAGAACTGCACCTCGAGGCCCGTGGCACCGCTCACCGCGTCCTTCGTCGCCTCGATGCCGGGCGAGGATCCGTTCGCGACGACGTCGGCGTAGAAGCCCTGGTAGTTGCCGTAGTCGGGGAAGTCCTCGAGCTCCGCGTACACCGCGTTCAGACGGCAGAACGGCGTGTCGCCGATGTTGCAGCCGCCCCAGTCGCTGAGCGCATTGGGAGCGACGCCGAAACCGTTGGGGTGCACCTCGTGCATGGGCGAGTCCTCGGGGAACGGCATTCCGACCAGCTCGCGCGGCAGACCCACGATGATCGACTGGCCCGTTTCGGCGTCGACGCTCACGAGCGAGATGCTGTCGGGGCGCAGACCCTCGCGATCCTCTCCCGCGTCGGTCCCGAGCAGCAGGATGTTGTACCGGCCGTCCACCGGCTCGACCGCCGGGGCCCCCTGGAAGAGGCCGCCCAGCAGGTCCCGACCGGCCCCCACGGTCGAAGCGGCCCAGGCCGCGCCCACGGCCGGCAGCACGGTGAGCAGCACCGAGAGGATCGCGACGGGCACCCGCCAGCCGGGCTGCACCCGCACGAGGCGCGTGAGCCGCAGCGTGTCGAAACCGATCACGAGCCACAGCACCGCGTAGGCGACGATCAGCCACTGGATCACGAAGAGCACGATCCCGTTCGTGAAGAACGAGAATGTCGCGACGCGCGCGAGGATCAGACCGAGGAGGGTCGCCGCGCCGACCACGAGCAGGAAGATGGTCGCCGAGATCCCGATCCTGCCCAGCCTGCGGCTGCCCGCGAGCAGCTGCGCGCTGCCCGGGAGCAGGAACCCGATGACGACGAGCCAGCGCGCGCGCTTGCTCATGAGCGGCGCGGATCCGAGGTCTGGATGACGGAGCGGCCGCTCGAGGTCCATGCTCATGCGCGATATCCGTCGGGGTTGGCCGACTGCCACGCCCAGGAATCGCGGCAGGACTCCGCGAGGCTCCGCGTGGTGCTCCAGTCGAGTTCCGCGTTCGCCTTCGACGGGTTCGCGACGACTTCGGCGACATCGCCGGGCCTCGGCGGAACGACCGTGTACGGAACGGGGCACCCCGACGCCTCCTCGAACGCGCGGACCACCTCGAGCACGCTGGATCCGGTGCCCGATCCGAGGTTGTACGTCTTCACGCCGGGCGCGATCCGCTCGAGCGCGGCGACGTGCCCCTCGGCGAGATCCATCACGTGGATGTAGTCGCGCACACCCGTGCCGTCGACCGTCGGATAGGCGTCGCCGAAGACGCTGAGCCGTTCGCGCTTGCCGACCGCCACCTGCGCGATGAAGGGCATCAGGTTGTTCGGGATCCCCGTGGGATCCTCGCCGATCCGGCCCGAGGGATGCGCGCCCACCGGGTTGAAGTAGCGCAGCACTACGGCTCCCAGTTCCGGCCAGGAGGTGAAGGTGTCGCGGATGATCTGCTCGATCATGAACTTCGACCAGCCGTACGGATTGGTGAGTCCGACGCCGGTCCGATGCGCCTCGTCCTGCGGCACGTACTGCGGATCGCCGTACACGGTCGCCGAGGAGCTGAAGACGAGATTCGTGACACCCCGCTCGCGCATCAGGTCGAGCAGCGTGAGCGTCGAGTCGATGTTGACCCGGTAGTAGCGGGTCGGCTCGGCGACCGACTCCCCCACGGATTTGAGACCCGCGAAGTGGATCACGGCGTCGAAGTCGACACCGTCGAGCGCGGCCGTCGCGGCAGCGCGATCCGCCAGATCCGCCTCGATCACGGGCACCTCTCGACCGCTCAGCTCGGCCACCCGCCGCGCCGCCTCGCGGCTGCTGTTCGAGAAGTCGTCGAGGACGACGACCTCGTGGCCGCGCTCCAGAAGCACCAGTGCGGTGTGCGAGCCGATGTACCCGGCGCCACCTGTCAGTAGAACACGCATGCGTATAGGGTACTTCGACCGAACCGGGTGGTTGCCGAGACGTGTTCGCGTGCCTCGCCGTGCACGGGGATCGCCGAACCGCGCGGCGCTTAAATGACATTTGTGTCTCAGTAGGTATTATTCACGCAGGAAGTTCAGCGTTTCCCGGATGGCGAGTCCATACAATGAAGGAAACAACTGTTCGGCAGTTCTGAGGATGGGGGAAGCGTGGCGACACTGACCCTCATTGCCGAACCGTTCCCCGATTGGGAGGCCGCAGTCCAGGCCTCCGCCGCACGCGATCTCGCCCGCGCGGTCGCGGAGACGGCGCCGCGGAGCTGCAGCGCGCGCTTCCTGCTCGCTCGCGGCTCCGAGGATCCCGGATTCACCTCGCCGCTCATCCGCACCGAGCACCTGCCGCTCCGCGCGAACCTGCTCCCCCTCATGTGGCAGAGCGGCACGACCGCCCGCCCCCTCGACGGCGAGTTCGTCCACGCCCTCACCCCCATGGTGCCGCTGCGGTCCCGCGGCGAGGACGACGGATCGCAGACGTCGGTCACGATCGGGCACAGCATCGCGTGGGACGCCCCCGCTCTGCTCGGCTCATCGCAGGCGCGTCTCTACCGCGCCTTCGTGCGCCGCGCGGTGAAGCTCGCGGACGTGCTGCTGACCCCGACGCACGCGACCGCGAACGTGCTCCAGCGGCACTACGGAGCCGACCTCCCGGTGCAGGTGTTCCAGCTCGCGCCCCCGTCGGAGTTCCGACGGCCCGGCGACGCGGCCGAACGACGCGCCGCCCTCGGCCTCCCGGATCACTACGCACTCACCACGGCGATGCCGAACGAACACGGCAGGCTCTCCTGGATTCTCGACGCGCTGCGCGCCGACCCCTCGCTCCCGACCGTCGTCGTGCTCGACGGCGCCGATCCGGGGCAGCTCGCCGGGAACTCGGCGAAGGACTCGCACAAGAACGCGAGCGAAGGCCCCTCGACCGTCGAGGCGGCTGTTCCGCCGGAGCTGCAGGGGCGCGTAGTCGTCGCACGGCCCCGCGACCTGATCGACATCGGAGCCGTGCTCTCGGGGGCATCGCTCCTGCTGCAGCCGCAGAACTACACCGGAACCGGCTACACGGTGCTCGGCGCGCTCGACTCCGCGGTTCCGGTGCTGCACGCCGGGCACCCCGCGACCGAAGAACTCGTGCTCGACGCCGGGATCTCCGCGGGCACGGCCGAAGCGTTCGCCGCGGAGTTCAGCCGGCTCTTCCGCGACCCGGGCAGCCTCTCGCACCTCACCGTCCTCGCGTGCGACCGCAGCCGGGGCTTCAGCTGGCACGGCGCGGCGTGGCAGCTCTGGGAGACGCACGCGAACCTCTGATCCGAGGCGATGCCGTGGTGCCGTGATGCCGTGATGCGACGAGGTTGTCCGCCCTCGGTCTGAACGGGGCGGCTGCTCAGCCATCGACCGCTGCGACGCCTCCGCGCGCTCGCGCATACGCCCAGGCGAGGATCCCGGCCAGCAGCGTCGCGCCGCCGACCATCGCCGCCGTGCCGAACCAGCCTCCCCCGGCGAATGCGATGCCGCCGACCCAACCGAGCAGACTCGAACCCGCGTAGTACCCGAGGTTGTAGAGCGGCGGCGCGAGGCTTCGCCCGTCTCCCGCGCGACGCTCGATCAGACCGCTCGCGACGGAGTGCGCCGCGAAGAAGCTGCCCGTGAACAGCACGAGTCCCGCGACCACCGCCGCGAGCCAGGGCAGCAGCGTCAGGGCGAGGCCGCCGAGCATGACCGCGACGCAGCCGAGCAGCACCGCCGTCGGCGGGATCGCGCGCGCGATCC
>JAPSIU010000016.1 GCA_031178565.1 Leucobacter sp.
CGGCCTGGCGGTGTAGCGGGGCGGGGTTCACCCCCCACTTGCCCGACGCGCCCGCCGGCGCGGCGCCGGCGCCCCCCGCCGCGGCCGCGACGAACACCATGGCGATCGCCATGACCACGACGCCAGCGAGGCGGCCGGAGGTCTTCAGCGGCGGTGCCGGCTTGAACTCGAAGAGCGCGGTATCGCCGGTCACCGCCCCGGGCGCCGAGAACGGATCCCGCTTGCTGTCGGTCGAGAGCATCACTGCTCGTCCCAGAAGGGAATATCGTCGGGGTGGCCGCCGTACCCCTCGTACAGCCACTTGGTCAGGATCGCATCGATCGTGCCGTCCTCGTGCATCTCGTCGATGATCTCGCTCGTCGGCGCGGTGTTCGGCGAGTCCTTCGGCAGCACCGCGGCGAGGGGGCTGTCGGTGCGGAACTGGCCGATCACGACCGCCCTCTCGTCGGAGTTGTAGGCCAGCGGCATGAGCGTGATGGTGTCGTTCATGATCATGTCGACCTGCTTGGCCATGAGCGCCGCGAACATGTCGTCGTTGCCCTGGAAGGTGAGGGTCTCGGCGTCCGGGAACCGCTCGGCGACGACTTCCTCGGCCTTCGATCCGGCCAGGAAGCCGATGCGCGCGTCCGGCATGTCGGCGACCGTCTTGCCCTTGTCCTCGGCGCGCACGGCCACCCCGGTCTGGATGTGCATGTACGGCGAGGAGAAGTCGACGACCTCCTCGCGCTCGGGTGTGACGATGACGTCCCAGAGCGACATGTCGTAGTTCTGCGTGCGGGCGGTGATGAGCGCCTCGAAGCTGGTCGTCTCGATCACCACGTCGTCGAGGCCCGCGCGGTTCGCGATCTCGGCGGTCAGGCAGTAGAGGTACCCGTCCTCGACCTCGTCGGGCGATTCGCCGGGGTAACCGCTCGGCGAGGGCCACGGGACCGCGATGGTGAGCACGCCGTCGGCGACGGTCTCGAGCTCGTGGGTGCCGGTCTTGTCGCTGATCTCGCAGTCGCCGAACGGCTTCGCCTCAGCGTCGGGCTCGGTCGTCCCGCCGCCCGCCGCGCAGCCGGACAGTGCCAGGGACACGATCCCGAGCGCGCTCAGCGCCCCCAGGATCCTCTTGGTCGATCGCATCATCGTCGATACTCCTCAATCTCATGTTTCTTGCGTGGGCGGAACGCGGGAGCGCTCCTTCTGGTCAGACGAGCGAGGCGACGACGCGGGGAATGCCGTTCTCCCGGCTCGAAACGTAGTTGCCGACGGTGTAGTCGGCGCCGAGCACCTCGACGATCTCGAGGGGTGCACCCGCGACCTGGATCTCGGGGCCGAACTCGACCGTCGCGCGACCGCGGCGCTTCGAGATCAATTGGAAATCGCGGCCCGCGTCGCGGCTGATCACCTTGAAGGATTCGAATCCGGGGCCGTTGACCTCGGGCACGGCGCGCACCTGGAAGTGCGGGGCCATCTTCACGTCGCTCCAGCTCTCGCCGGTGACCGAGTCATCGAAGGTGAAGTCGACGTCGAAGACCGGGGTGTCGTAGTCCCAGGTCCTGGCGTGCAGCCCGCCCTCGGTCTCGTCGAGTGCGATCTTCGCGAAGCGCTTCGGGTAGCCCCACAGCTCGCGGCCCGACGCGACGCTCACGTGGCTGTCCTCCCACTCGAAGTAGTAGTTGCCGCCCCGTTCGCCGTTGATCTCGACGGGGAGCACGATCGCCGCGTCGAAGTAGGGGTGGCTCGGGCGCCCCGTGAGCGCGCGGATGTTCGCGAAGTCGGCGACGGAGACGACGAAGCGATCGTCCGCGAGTGTGAAGGGCGTGGGTTCGAGCAGGCGTTCCATCTGCTCGCGGTCGCCCCGGCAGTGCACCGTGAGCGTGCGCAGCTCATCGCAGGCGTAGGTCTTGACCGGGCCGAAATCGAGGAAGTCGAAGAAGGAGGTCGGGTCGTAGTTCTGCTTCATCTGGGTGGTCCTTTTCCGTGCTGTCGTGGGTGTGCGTTCCGGGTGAGGTGCGGATCAGAGCAGGCTCGCGATCTTTCGCGGCACTCCGTTCTCGGCGGTGGAGAAGTAGTCGCCGACGCGCAGCTCGGCGCCGAGCACCTCGACCAGTTCGAGGCGCTCGCCCTCGAGGATGCCGTTGGCGATGTCCACCTGTCCGATCCGGACCTCGGCGCGGCCGAGCAACCGGTCCTTCGCAACCCAGTCGCGGGATGGATCGCGGGTGAGCACGTCGAGGCTCTCGAACGACGACCCCGCCTGCTGCGGCACCGCGCGCACCTGGTACTGCGGATAGATCGCGAGATCCCGCCAGCCGCTGTCGTCGATGGTCTCGTCGAAGTCGACCTCGATGGAGAAGACCTCGGTGTCGTAGTCGTACACGCGGGTCGAGATGCCCGCCGCGCTCTCCTGCCACTCGACTCGGGCGAGCGCCTTCGGGTACCCCCAGGCCTCGCGGCCCATCGCCACCGATTCGTGCTGATCCTCGTACTCGAAGAAGTAGGATCCGCCGGCGCCGCCTTGAAACGCGACCGGCAGTACGAGGCTGGCGTCGAACCAACCCGGGCCGCTCGAGAAGTCAGCGACTCCCAGCACGAACACGTCGCTCTGCAGCTCGAACGGGGTGTAGCTCGCCAGCCGCTCGAGCTGATCCCGATCGCCGCGGCAGAACACCCAGAGCTGCCGCAGATCCCGCACCTCGTAGGTGCTGTTGCCCGGCATGGATCCGGTGAACCTCTTGAAGGACTCGATGTCGTAGGTCATATCGCCTCTCCCCCTCACACCAGCGACCCGAGGGTCACCGGAGTCCCGTTCTCGGCCGTCGAGGCGAAGTCGCCCACGACGTACTCGGCGCCCAGCACTTCGAGCACCTCGAGCGGTCGCCCCTCCAGCACGCCCGATCCGATGTCGACGGGCCCGAGCCTCACCGAACCGCGGCCGTAGCGGCGCTCCTTGACGACGAAGTTCGCGGCGGTGTTGCGCTTGATGATGTCGAAGTGGGAGAAGGAGTCGCCGTCGAACTCCGGCACGGCCCGCACCTGGATGTTCGGAGCGAAGTCGAGATGCGACCAGGCCTCGCCCGTCACGGCGTCGTCGAACTCGACGGAGACGTCGATCAGCTCGGTCTCGTAGTGCCAGGTCCTGCCCCTCGCGCCCGCCTCGTCCCACTCGAGCGAGATCTTCGCGTAGCGCTTCGGGTACCCCCAGAGCTCGCGGCCGGTCGCGGTGCTCCAGTGCTCGTCCTCGAACTCGAAGAAGTAGGTGCCTCCCCTCTGCTCGTCGTACGAGACGGGGATGATGATCCCGCTGTCGAAGTACCGGCCCTGCGTCATCGTGCAGTTCTCGAAGTCGGCGACCGTGACCACGAAGACGTCGCCCTCGAGCCGCAGCGGGGTGTGCGAGATCAGTTGGCGGAGCTGCGCCTCATCACCGCGGCAGTAGACGTTGAGCGTCTTGAGGTCGGGGCAGCGGTACTCCTGGTCGCCGGGATCGAAGCCCAGGAACTTGAAGAACCTCGCCGGTTCGAACTGCTCCGCCAATCGCTGCTCCTTTGCCGAGAAAGTGTGACGATCAGAGAGTAACACATTGACATTTCAGTTATGTAAGTAGTTACATTTTCTTTGACTGCGGCGTCGGGGTTCTGGGCGCACGGGGGCTCGACGTCCGCGACTTCGCGGGTCGTCCGGGAGAAGAATCAGGCCGAGCCGAGCTTGCGCAGCATCGCGAGTGCATCCTCGGTGTCCTGCTGGACATGCTGACGCATGAGCTCCTCGGCCCGATCCCCGTCTCGGGCCGTCAACGCCTCCGCCAGGTCGCGATAGCGCTGGGTATCGTACTCCGCGAGCGAGAACCCGCCGCTCCCCCCGGGCTGCAGGCGGTGGCAGTAGAACCAGATCCGCAGCGCGTGCGCGAAGTGGCGCTCGAGATCGAACACGAGGCTCGGATTATGCGTCTGCTGATAGATCATCCGGTGCAGCTGGTTGTCGAACTCGGTGAACCGCATGAGGGTCGGCAGCTCGTCGCCCTGCGACGAGACCTCCTCCATCAGGTCGACGAGCCTTGACACCTCCTGATGCTCCTCGGACCTTCCGCGAGCGGCGGCGAGCCGAGCGGCGAGGCCCTCGAGCTCGACTCGGATCTCGAGTTCCCACTGGATCGCGTTCAGGCTGATCTCGGCCACGAGCGTGCCACGCCGCGGCAGGATCATCACCAGGCCGTCGTACTCGAGCCGCCGCAGAGCCTGGCGCACCGGCGACAGTCCGACTCCGAGTTCGATGCTCAGCTGTTTCTCGTTGAGCACCTCGAGAGGCTTGTAGTCGAGGTGGACGATTCGTTGCCAGATCTCCTGGTACGCGCGGTCGCCAAGGCCCCGCTCGCCATTCTCCGCACCGGAGTTCTTCGCTCGCATCGCACCTTCGTTCTCAGGTTTCCTTCGAGTCAGGCTAACACTGGTTGAAGACTTACATTTCACGAATGAGGGCCGGAGCCGACTTGGGGCCGGATCGGCGCCGGATCCCGACGCGCTGCGCCTTTCCGGGCGCGCCCCGCCCGCTCGGTGAGCGTGAGCTCCGCTCAGGCGGTCTCGTACACGCCTGCGACCGACGCGCTCACGGTGATCTCGGCGACCGTGACCTCGGCCGTTCCTCCATCCGCGGCGCGCGCCGAGGCGAATCGGGCCGGCGGCTGCAGTCCGCCGGCGGACGAGTCGGAGATGCTGACGACGGCGCCGATCCGCTCCCCCAGCGCCTCCGCGTAGTCCTCGGCGACCGCCCGCGCCTCGTCCACCGCGTCCTTGCGCGCGCGGCGCTCGCACACCCGGCGGGAGGCCTCGGTGAGCGACCATGCGACGTCGGTGAAGAGCCCGGCCTCGGCGAGCTCGGCGATGAACCCGCTCACCAGGTCGAGATTGGACAGCTTGATCCGCACCCGGCTCGATGTCGTGTACTCGACGATGACCGTCTTCTTGCTTCCGGCAGCGTAACTCTTGTTCGCCCAGGTGCTGATGGGATCTGCGGCGTGCCAGGTCGCGTCCCCGCTCGCTCGCAGCTGCTCTGCGCGCTGCACCACCCAGTTGTGGAGTCTCGTCGCTGCCGCGATGCTCTCGGGTCGAGCACGCGAGGTGACGGAGACCCGGGCGGTGACGGTCGCGCGCTCCGCTCGGAGGTGCAGTTCGCTGGTGCCGGTGGCGTGGATCGTGGTCATGCCTCACGGTAGCATTCGCGGAAGCCGGGCGACCACTCGCCCGCTTGTGCAGGTTCTCCACCGCCGCCTCGCCTCCCAGTGACAGCAGTGGAACGAAACGGAACCGGCAGGATCTTCTGTTCAGGTCAGATGCGAACCTGCCGGCTCCGTATGGTCGTCTTGCCACTCAGTCAAGTGGTTTGCGGCTTGTCTCCTTCATCGTCAGGATGACGATCAGCGAGATGAGTGCGGCGCCGACGCCGATAAAGCCGGCTGCCGAGTTCCCTCCAGTTCCAACGATGAGCGCGGTCGCGATGAACGGGGCCGTACCGCCGAAGAGGGTGTTCGAGATGTTCCAACCGAGTGACATGGCACTGAATCGGACTTCTGCAGGAAACAGTTCAGCCAATGCGGCCGGGCCCGGCCCGGCGTACGCGGCGAGAAGCGCGGCCGTCAGGGTTTGGAAACCATAGGCTGCAGCGATCGAGCCGTGCTCCAGCACCAGCATCATGGGCCAGCTCACCAGGAGGAACCCCACACTCGCGGTGATGAGCAGGGGCTTACGCCCGATTCGGTCGGAAAGGGCACCGAAGACCGGGATGAGAATCGCGAACAGCACGATCGCGAGCAGGTTCGAGAACTGCGCGTCCTGGGGGTTCACTCCGGCGACCGTTTTGAGGAACGTCGGGATGTAGGTGAGGAAGTAGTAGTAGCCGATAGCCCAGAGAGTGACGAATCCAACCGCTTTCACGATCGCCACGGGGTGCTGCGCAATCGCTCGAATGACCGGACTGCGCTTGTTCGCGATGGCTTCGGTCGCTTCGAGCTTCTTGTACGACGGAGTCTCCTCCATGCCCAACCGGAGCCAGATGGCGACCACTCCTGTCAGGATCCCGACCAGGAACGGAAGTCGCCAGGCCCAGGCGAGCAGTGTCTCCTGATCGAAGAGGAACGCCATGAGGAGCGAAACGAGCGATGCGAGAAGAAAGCCGCTGGCGGAGCTGACCTGCTGCCAGCTGCCCAGGAAGCCTCGCCTGTGCACCGGGGCGTGCTCGACGATGAAGGTCGCCGAGCCCGCGGTCTCGCCGGCGGTGGCGATCCCCTGCCCCAGCCTGATGACGACCAGCAGGAATGGGGCGATCACGCCGATCTGTTCATATGTCGGCAGGACGCCGATGGCCGTGGTGCAGATCGCCATGAGGAGCACCGACCAGTAGAGTGTGATCTTTCGGCCATGTTTGTCACCCATGTGACCGAATATGATCGCACCGACTGGACGGGCCAGGAATCCTGCCGCGAAGACAGCGAACGTGGCGAGCAGTCCGGCGGTCGCGTCTGCCGACGGAAAGAACAAGGCTGACAGTGTGACAGCCGAGAATGCGTAGATCACGTTGTCGTACTGCTCGAGCATGTTCCCGATTGCGCCGGCGGCCGTGGCGCGCACGGAGGTTCGTCGACGAGTCGTCGATGCCCTGTGGTCGATACTGGGAGCTGAAACATCGTTGTTCATTTGACCCTGCTTTCATTGTTTGCCGAGGGAGAGCTCGGCGACGGGGAAGGTTCAGTCGTCCGAGCGCTCCAGCTCGGAAGCTGCTGTTCTCATTTGCGCGATGAAGTCGGGAAGCGCCGCTCCAGAGATCGGGTCCGAGATGCTGTGAACCGAGATCAGGAAGTCCGTGGAGGCATTCGGGTGCCTGACGGGAACGGAGAGCATGCGTATGGAGGAGTCTTCCTTGATCTGTTCGTCATCCGGTTCGTAGTCCCCGCCGAGTTGCCTCATGACGCCGAGCAGTGAACGCTGCAGCCGAGGCGTTTGCGGGCCTCGAGAGAACTCTTCGATGAGCTGATCCAAAGACGGATGCTCGTCTGATGACAGCGCTACCGACCAGCCACGTCGGTGGGCGGTCGCCACCTTCCTCTTCCAAACCGGTTTGCCGGCTGCAGGACCTTTGAGTCGCGCATACCATTCGTCGAAGTGGCTCCCGTCGATCAGGAGAGAGCCGAAGGGAGGAGCGTGGGGAAACCTGCGTCCGACGACTGAGGTCGAGCTGTTCGGCTCGGTGCCGGCGCTTGCCGCGATCACGATTTCGTCAGCAACGGGTGCGAACACGACGACCTCTCTGCCGAGGTCGCGCGCGAGCCGCTCCAGGGTGCCGCGATGTCGCTCAATCTCGGAGATGGTGGGCAGCAGCGCTGTCTCGTACGGCATGACGAACGACGACGAGTGGAACTTTCCGAAGCTTCCCTGGAAGTAGAGCAGGGGGAGCACCGGGTTCGGTGCGTCGAATGCCAGCACCTCCGCCATCACGAAGTCGTGATCTCCGGCCTCACTGATCGATACGACGTGGGTCTCGGCCCAGGCGACGCAGCCGTCGAGGATCGGAGCACCGGTGATACCCGTGGCCCAGTCGACGCCGCTGAACTTATCCTCTGCGTTCTTCGCGGAGAACTGGCGGCAGAGATTCTCCTGCGCGTGCGAGAGGACGTTGAAGCAGAGATACTCGCATTCCCTGAGCCGCTGATAGCTGCTCGAGGTGCGCGTCGGTAGGAATCCCACGAGCGGCGGGTTCTGCGAGACCGATGTGAACGTACCCACGATCATCGCCAGCGGCGCGCCTGAGCCCGAGACTCCGGTGACGGCTACGATCCCGGTCGGATACTGCGAAAGAACGTCGTAGAGATGCCTCTCGTCGATCGGAGTAGCAGCAACTGAGGGGGTCATCAATTTCCCCAGACCTCTCGATACAGACGCATCCAGTTACCGCCGAGGATCTTGGCGATGCTCTCATCGTCATATCCGCGATCTTTGAGGCCGCTGCCGATGTTCGGCATCTCCTTTCCGGTGTCCAGCCCACGCAGCGCGGGATCAGGCCGCGGGACGCTGGGCGGCGCGCCCGGGATGCGGCCGTGCAGACGCCGGAGGTAGTGCCAGTAGTTCATATCCTGGCCCTCGCAGAAGTCTGTGGCGATGGCCACCGACTCGGGGCCGACGATCTGCACGAGGCTGTCGATGGCGTCGAGGAACGCGTCGATCGTGGCCTCGAATCCGCCGGGCAAGAAGCGCGGGAATGCGTTGGCACCGATGACGCCACCTCGCGCGACGAGCTCCCGCACCACCGTCTCGGGTTTGTTACGGGCGTGATCGGAGAATTCGCGCAGGTTCGCGTGGGTGATCGCCACCGGTGCATTGGAATGCTCGATCGTGTCGAGACAGCTCTGGTCGCCGACGTGGGAGAGGTCGATCAGCATGCCCAACTCGTTGAGTTTCCGAACAGTGAGCTTGCCGAATGTCGAGAGACCCTCGTCGTGCTCCTCGTAGCAGCCGTTCGCGACGAGATTGCGCAGATTGTAGGCCAACTGGACGATGCGCACGCCGAGCGACTGGAAGACTTCGAGGCGCTCGAAATCGTTCTCGATGGGCGAGATGTTCTGCCAACCGAGAATGATTCCCAGCTTGCCAGTGTCGTGCGCCTCTTCGATATCCTCAGCGGTGCGCACCTGGATCAGGCGGTCGTCGTTCTTGAAGCGACGGATCCACTTGGAGCATTCGTCGATGCTCTCCTCGAAGCCTTCCCAGACAGCGATCGTCGCGTTGGCGGCGGCGACACCGCCGGCGATGAGCGAGTCGTAGGCGGTCGGAGCATCCCAGTTCGACGGGTTGCAGCCATCGATGATCAGGGGTTTCGTGTGGTTCATCGTGCAACCTCCTCTGCAAAATGGGGAATGATCTCCTGGGAGATCTTCCGCAGCAGGGCGAGGTTCTCGGAGTGCGCTGCGGGGATGTGCAGATTGAAGAGAACCTCCTCCAGACCCGGCAGCCGCGCTTGCAGATCGTTCAGCAGCGCGAGCAGCTGCTCCGAAGTGCCCGCGAACCATGCGCCGCTCGAGAGGGTCTCCTCGAAGGTCGTCATCCTCGGCGACTCGGGCACCTGCCGTCCCAGGCTTCTCTGGATCTCGAGGACCTCTTCGGTGTAGGGGAACACTCCGAGGGGAGCACCGAACTTGGCGTACTCCTCGAACTGCACAGCCGCAGCAGCGCGGGCCTCTGCCTCGGTGTCGGCGACGAAAGCACGGAATCCGACCACGAGGCCCTCCCCGAGTTCGAGCTGCTGCCCGTGCTCCGCGAAGGCGTCACGGTACTTCTCCGCAAAGCTGTACACGAACGACAGGGGCATTCCTGCGATCATGCCTCGAATGTTGTTCTCGGCCATGAACCTGAGCCCCTGCGGGCTGCCGCTCGTCGTGGGCTGCCAGATCTCGACGGGTGCCGTCGGGCGCGGCACGACCGTGACCGTTTCGAGTTCTTTGCCCCGATGGATCACACCCTTCGGCGGAATGGTGAAGTGATCGCCTTCGTGAGCCCAGTCGTCCAGTTCGAACGCCTTGCGCAGGACCGCCACCTCCTCTTCGAAGTAGGCTCGTCGATCCGCGTCGGGCATCCCCACCATCTCACTGTTGTAGGTGACGATCTCACGTTCGTGGTAGCCGCGGCCGACGCCGAAGCGCACCCGCCCGCCGGTGAGGTGGTCGACGGTGGTGAAGTCCTCGGCGAGGCGCAGCGGATGCCAAGTCGGGATGATGTTGAAGCCGCAACCGAATCGAATGCTCCGGGTGCGCTCGGCAAGCCAGAGGGAGGTCATCGGGAGGTTGTGCAGCACCTCGTAGCCCTCGTGCTGCAGGTGATGCTCGGCGAGCCAGAGCGTGTCGTAGCCCCACTCCTCGCAGGATCGTGCGAGGTTCAGAGCGACGTCGTAGACCGAGAGAAGCCGGTCCTGGTCGTAGCGGCGGTCGTCGGCGGGGGTTCCGTCGTATCCGAGTTGCTCGCCATCGATGATGCCGCCTTGATACAGAACACTGAAACGTTTGATCATTGAGACTCGATCTCCTTGGATTCTTTACTGATGAGCTAGCTGATGGCGAGGGGCTGCAGCACGAGCTCGTGAAAACGGCGCGGCTGTTCGAGATGAGGGAAGTGTCCGGCGTCTTCGATCACATCGAAGGTGGCCCCGGGGATGAGTTCCGCGAGCGCGCGGACGCTCTCGGGAGGGGTGCGCTGATCGAATGCGGCACCGAATACGCGTGTACGCGCGGTGATGTGCGCGAGCAGCGATGACAGATCGATCCGGTACAGAGCCACCATCAAGCCACGGAACACCTCCCGAGGCATGAAGGTGAGGTTCGCGACGATGCGCTCCCGTTCTTCGGCGTCTAGCGGCGCGCGGGTCATTCCCGAGAGCAGCTGTTCGGCGTACTCCGCCGGCGTGGTGGCGGCATAGGCCGCGTCGAGCCCCGCGAGGCGGCTCTGCCGTTCCTCGGCGGTGACACTGGCGAAGGTGTTGACCAGTGTGAGCGCGGCGACCCTGGAGCCATAGCGGATGGCGAGGTCGAGAGCCTCGCAGCCGCCCATGGAGATGCCCAGCACGTGAAATCGGTCTACGCCGAGGTGGTCGAGGGTTTCGACGATGTCGTCCGCGAAGCACTCGAATGCCTCGGGGGCCTCGTACCCGGTGCGCCCGTGGCCCCGTCGGGAGAGCGCGACTACCGGGCGGTCGGCTGCAAGATCGTCGAAGTGGAGACCCCAATCCTCCGCATCGAGGCCCATGGCGTTGAGCAGCACGAGAGGCGGCGTTGCTGGATCCCCGATGCCGGAATTCCTGTTGGCGAGCAGCATGATGCTGTCCTTTCGATGGACGGTTGCCGAGGGCTCGTGAACTGAGCGTCCGGCGTCTGTTGCGCAAGCTCCGAATCGCTCTGGCTCGTGCTCTCCGGTGAGCTGTGAAGATGACTCTGTCACGAACACAAACAGCAGATCCATGGCATCTCTGGCATCTTTCGGGTTTATTTTGCCAAGATTGGCCATTATCATTTCGGTCCATTTATGCTTCAGCGGCCAGATGCGTCGATGAATTGACAAGATGGGCAGCACGTCTTCAGAATTGCTCCATGTTGGTGCTTCGTCCGGTTCTTCGTGACATTCTGGAGAACCCCGCCCTGAACCTGCGGCGCAAGACCGACTTCTACGATCCGGAATTGCAGCTCGAGGGCTTCTCCGTCAGCGAGCTGCCCGACCCCATGGATTACTGGGATAAGCCAGGGAGCATTCTCCTCACCACCGCCCTGTCGCTGGATTACACCTCTTCGTCTGCCATGGGCGAGTACGTGAAGCGGTCGCTCGATGCCGGCGTGATCGCGATCGGCGTGTCCGTCGGTCCTCACGTTCTGTCCGAAGTGCCGACCCGGTTGGTCGCGGAGGGAGATCGTCAAGGGTTGACGGTCTTCGAGGTGCCGCTCTCCACACGATTCGTCGGGGTCACGCAGGCCATCATCGACGTCATGGCACGGGCTGAGTACCAATCCCGCCTGCAGGCGCTCGCACTTCAGCAGAAGTTCGCGCGGGCTGCTTTGCGGCAGAACGGATCTCAACGAATCATCGTGCAGCTCGGAGAGGCCCTGGACGGAGGGTGGGCCGCGCTCCTCTCACCGAACGGAACTGTCACCGCGCACAGCAGACCTCTTCGCGACGATATTCTCGAGACCCTGCAGAAAGAGCTGCAGCGGATATCCTCGCGGGGCGGCCAGATGGCTTCGTCGTTCCCCGTGCAGACCGAAACGGTCGCGCTGTACCCGGTCGGTTTGGAACGGAGTCCAACTGGATACCTCGCGGTCGGGTACACCGCTTCTCTCGGCGAAGCCGAAAGGAGCCTGCTTGCGACAGCGGTTGCGATCCTCTCGCTCCATCAGGAGGGTAGGCAGAACGAATCCCAACTGCGGCGAAAAGCTCGCCGAGAAAGACTGCTCGCCTCCTTGCGCAGCGATCCGTCGACCGTGGGGCTTCTCGAGAGGGTCGCCGACCTCACGCCGCTCACCGAGACCCCGGAGCATTTCGCGATCGTCGTCGCGACATCACCCCAGGAGGCCGGGAGAACGGTGGAACGTCTCGAAGGAGACACTGTTCTCTCCGATTGCGAGATCGCCGAGCTGGATGAGCGGGTCGTGCTCACCCTCGCGAACACACGACTCGAGACGGTCGTGCGGCGACTGCGCGACTACGGCATGCGGATCGGCGTATTCGAGGATTGCGAGGTCGAAGAGCTCGGTTCAGGGTACGAATCAGCCCTCCGGGCCCATGAGGCCGCCCGTCGTCTCGGCAAGGACATGGTCAGGATGGACAGGGGTTTCGGCTCGTCGGTCCTGTCGTTCATGCCGACGGCGCCGCTGCGTATGTGGGCCGACAACAGCGCAGCTGCGCTCGAGCGAGAGCTGGGGGAAAGCGCCGCCGATGAGGCGCTGGCCGCGCTCGGTGCGTACTTGCGAGCGAATGGATCCCTATCGGCAGCTGCGACATCGCTCGGGATTCATCGGCACACGCTTCGAAACCACCTCCTCGTCCTTGAATCGGCCTTGGAGGTTTCGTTGCACGACCCGGAGACTCGCGCGACGATGTGGATCGCGCTCCGGGCACTGGGAAGAGTTTGATCGGTTACGGAGGAAACGATGAAGATCGAGGTAGTCGAGAACAGCCTGCAGATTTCTCACGGAGAGAACCTGAAAGCGCTGTCGATGGTCGTTCACAAGGGGTCGGAGGCCGGAGCTGCGCTCGCAGCGACCAAGGCGGGCTTCCTCCTCGACGATCTGCATGCGATGATCTCGATCGATTACCTGCGAGATGCGGCTCGGCCGACCGAGGATCCCGACGCGTGGAGCACGGAGTTCGAGAAGATGATTGCGTACGCGGACTCCCGAGGGTGGGTGCAAGACGGCGCGGTGCGCGTCCACATCAGTACCCGCTCGATGTCGTCCTGATCGTTGAATCCGTGCACTCCGATACGTAGCCGGTCGCCGACGACGCGCGCACGAACCCGCGAGAGCCTGTGCCGCCTCCGAGTCGCCCTCGAGCAATCGGGTCGCCCAGATGCTCCGGGCCGCACCGTACGATGCATGATCGGTCGGACCGGCAGCGGGCCAGTCCGCGGTCAGCATCGCCTCAGCGGCAGCCCGCATCCGGGAATCATCGTTGTCCCGATGGGCGTCGAGCCATTCCTCGGTCCACGCGGTCCACAAGCCACGTACCCTTCGAGGTCACTCGCGTTCAGATCGATCACTTCATCGCCGGGGATGCTCTCCCCCGTCACCGCGACCGGCCCGTCATCCGTCTGAACCGTCGAGGACTCGGGGGCGAAGCGGCCGGTCTGCGCCTCGAATGCTCGAATTGCGGACGCGGTCGTCGGCACGGCTACCGCCGCAGCAAGGGAGAGCGGAAGCCAGATCCTTCGACGAGGCTTCCGCGCAGCCTCCCTGGTCCGTGAGATCAACGTCACGGCGACATCGTCGCTGATATCGACACGGCTCCCCGCCGCGGCCCGGAGCCGCTGATCGAGGGTCTCACCGGAAACAGGCATCGTGTCTTCCACTCGTCGCGTCAACCGGTACGTATTCATCAAGGGTCGAAACGTGACACCGGCGAGGAATAATCTCTAGAACGAGATCCGATTGTGATCGAGCGCGAAGCATCGGCCCGGCCGTCTCAGCTGCTTGGCTGCGGGATCGACCCTCCTGGTCGATACGGCTCCTCTCTGACGGCGTGCGCGAGCACGAGCTTCATGGTCAGCAGGACGGGAAGCCAGGCCCAGAGGTCGGGGGCCGCGGTGAAGAACGCCGCCATGCCGGCGATCGCGCAGAACCCCAGGGCGATCGGGCGTTGCAGGTACAGGGCGGCACAGCGGACGGCGATGGTGCCGGAAAGGGTGAAGAGGTACCAGATGACACCCCACCACCAGAGCGTCGGCGAGAACATGAGGGCGACGAGTATCGGGTGCAGATGCAGCGCCGTGAACAGGATCGGGCGCCGGACGAGTTTCATCCCGACGGGCTCCGGCCGGTCGCCGTTCGGGCCGAAGTGATCGCGTTTCGCCGAGTTCAACCCGTTCGCGACCACTCCGCCGAAGACGTCGAAGGCGATGATCACGGCCAGCGCAATCTGCAGCCAGTTCCAGGGCGCGCCCGTCGAGACGGCCAGAGCTGCGATCCCGATCGCTCCGATCGACCCGGCGACGTTCGCCAGACCCTTCTCGCCGGGGGTCGCGCCGGTGCCGAACACGGCGTCCGGCTTGCCGGGCGGAACCGCCCAGTTCACCTGTGAGATCGCATCCCGGGTCTCATGATTCATCGCGCTCCTCCAGTGACATCGAGAATAGCGCCGTTGACGTAGCTTGCTTCGGAGCTGACCAGCCACTCGACAGCGGCAGCGATCTCGTCGGGAGTAGCGGGTCGCCCCATCGGCGAACGCGCTCCGATCTCGGCGGCGCGATTAGGCCGTCCCGCCTTTGCATGGATCGTCGTCGTGGTCGTTCCCGGGCTCACGGCGTTCACACGGATGCCGTAGGGAGCTGCCTCGGGTGCCAGTCCGATCGTGAGCGCGTCCACTCCGGCTTTCGCTGCCGCGTACCAGACGTACTCGCCCGGGGCTCCGGTCTTGGCGGCAAGGGAGGACACGTTGACGATGCATCGGGGGCGCTCGTCGCCTGCGTCGAGCCACAGGCGCATGGCCTGACGACAGAGCATGATCGTCGCGGTGAGATTGATGTCGATGACCTGCTGAATATCGTCTTCGTCTGCAGCTTCCAGATCGCTGATCCTGCCGGTGATGCCGGCATTGTTGACGAGCACCGTCGTGGAGCCGAGACGGGACGCCTGCCCGAACACGAGTTCGGGTCCGTCCGGCGCGGCGATGTGGCATTTGAACGGGACGACTCGGGCCGTTTCCGCGGCGCAGCGTTCGGCGGTGGCACGGGCTTCCGCGTCACCGCGGCTGTACACCAGGAGCACGTGGTGGCCCGCGCGTGCGAGGCGGTGGACGATTCGGGCACCGATGCCTCGGCTTCCACCCGTGACGATTGCGACGGTCGACTCCACTTCTCCGCCTTCGAGTCGGCTCCCCCGGAGGGAGAGGATGGCTCATCTGAACAGCGGTTCCACGCTCTCCGTGAAGAACGATCCTCCTCCTGCCCTCGCAGTTCAGCACACCGCCGACGGGTCGTTCGCGATCCAGGTCAGAGAAGTGGAATGGTCGGGAGTCACACCACTCCGGGCAATCGCGATATCTCGGGTCGAGCCGTTCCGAGAACCGCGATCTGCTCCCACGTCTCGGCGAGCATCGACACGCCCCGCTCCAGCTCGGCGACCGGCGAGGTGAACGGAAGGCGGATATGGCGCTCGAACGCACCGTCGATGGAGAACTTCGGACCGGCGACCAAGGCGAGGCCTCGGGCTTCACAGAGACTCGTCAGCGCAGAACTCGCAGGTTTGTCGAGCTGCACCCAGAGCGAGAGCCCGCCCTCGGGGAACGGCACTGTCCACTGCGGGAGGTGCTGATCCAGCAACCGCGTGAGCACCGCGCGGTGCTCGGTCAGGAGTTCTCGACGCCGCAGCAGAAGCTCGGGCATCGATCTCACGATCTCCTCCCCGAGCAGCTGCTCCATCTGGGGCGTGCCGAGGTCTCCCGCCGCCCGTGCCAACGCGAGATGTCGAATAGTGGCGGTGTCGGCGCGAATCCACCCCAGTCGCAGTCCGCCCCAGATGGACTTGCTCATCGAGCCCACCGTGATCACTCCCGATCCGTCGGAGCGGGACCTCCGCGCATGACGGGCGAAAGGTCCGTCCTCCCAGCTTCGATCGATGTTCAGATCCGCTGTCGTTTCATCGATCACCAGGATCGTGCCGCTCCTTCGTGCCGCGTCCGCAACTCTCCCCCGCGAGTCCGGTGGCATCGACGCCCCGGTGGGGTTCTGGAAGTCCGGCACCAGGTAGGCGAGCGTCGGCCGGGCGGCGGCCATGGTCTCGATCAGATGATCGACGTCCCATCCTGCTGTCGTCACGGGAGTCGTGATGAGTCGGGCCCCCGCCCGCTGGAGGGCGTCATAGGCATGGGGGTAGGTGGGCGCTTCGACCAGAGCGATGTCGGCGCGCCTGAGCAGGGTGTGGGCGATGAGCGAGATCGCGTGCTGACCGCCCATGGTCACCATGATCTGGTCCGGCGTGGTGGGGAGACCCCGGTCGGCATAGCGTTCTGCGATCGCGTCTCGGAGCCCGCGGTTGCCGAGCAGGTCGAAGCCCGGGCCGTCCAGCGCTTCGACCATACGGTTGCCGACCTGAGCGAGAATATCGCGCAGACCTTCGACAGGCGGCGGAACGGCGCGGGCGAAATCGATCGTTCGCCGATCCGCCGCATCGCCCTGTCCGGCTCGCGGAAGTACGACGCGACTTCCCGACCCCTGTCGGCTCACCAGGCAACCGGCGTCACGCAGCGCCTGATAGCAGGCCACGATCGTCGTGCGACTCCGGCGGGTGTGAGCGGCGAGCTCGCGCTCGGATGGAAGTCGCGTGCCGACCGGGATACGACCGTCCACGATCAGGAGCCGGATCTTCGCCGCCAGCGCTTCGTAGACCGGTCGCGCGGGGTCGAGTTCGCCGACCAGTCCGACGAGGTTGCGAGCTGAAAGACGTGCGCCGGCAACGGTTGACATGAGTCCAGTATGACCCGACTGGCCCTGTTCCTCCGATAGCTGCATCGAATTGGATTACCTGAAAGCGGATTGAACCAGGACACGAGGGGTGACCCATGATCACGGTACGTGCGGGAGCGTTCCTCGGACTGACCCATCTCCTCGAGCGCACGTGCATAGCCTGCGTCTGCGTGGAGGACCTCAGGGGCGAAGGCGCCTGCTCCGCTCTGGGCGACACTGGAGAAGCACCACTCGGATATGTCGAGTCGTCGGACCTGATCGTGCTCGCCGTCGCCGCCGGAGTGCTCGCGGTCTCCGTCGGTGCGCTCTGCTTCGCGAAGCGGGACGTGCGGGTACGGCCCGCCCGCGACGACGACACGAGGAGGCGGCAACCGTGAACGGGAGCTCTCCCGGCGGCACCCGGCCCGTCGGCTTCATCGGCCTGGGGTTGATGGGCTCCGCGATGGCTGCGAATCTGCTCGAGCAGACCCCGCTCGTCGTGTGGAACCGAACCCGATCAGCCTGCGACGCTCTCGAGGCCGCCGGGGCCGATGTCGCGGAATCGGCGGCTTCGGTCTTCGGGAAGACGCGGATCGTGTTCGTCATGCTCTCCGACGAGCGGGCCGTCGACGCGGTGCTCGGACTCGATGGCCCGGTGCCGTTTCAGGATCGGACCGTGATTCTCATGAGCACCGTCGCTCCCGCCTATTCCGAGGCTCTCGCGCGCCGAATCGTGGACGCCGGCGGAGTCTACGTCGAAGCCCCCGTCTCGGGGTCGCGGCAGCCGGCGGAGGACGGCACCCTGATTTCCATGATCGCCGGCGAGAGCGCATCCCTCGACCACGTCGAGCCCTTCATTCATTCGATGAGCTCGATGGTGTTCCGATGCGGTTCGGTGCCCGCGGCTCTCACGATGAAACTGGCCGTCAACACCTTTCTCATCACGCTCGTGACCGGGCTTGCAGAGTCGTTTCACTTCGCCGAGGAGAACGGCATCGAGCTGGAGGCCCTGCGGCGTATTCTCGATGCCGGCCCGATGGCGTCGGCCGTGTCGAGAGCGAAGAGCGCGAAGCTCGCTCACCGGGACTGGACTCCCCACGCGGCGATCCCCGACGTGCTCAAGAACAGTCGACTCGTGCGCGATCAGGCTCGCCGCGCCGGATGCGCAAGCCCGCTGATCGACGTGTGCACCGAGCTGTACGCCGAGGCGGAAGCGCACGGGCAGGCCGACAGCGACATGGCAGCGGTGGTCACTGCGATACGGCGTCGCACCCTCGACAGAAGGTGACCGAGCCGCACCGATCGAGGCGGCCCCGGAAAAATCACATGAGGATCCTGATCATGGGAGCAGGTATCGCCGGGTCGACGCATGCCCACTGGCTGGTACGCGGAGGCCACGAGGTGACGATCATCGAACGCGCACCCGCTCCTCGCGATGGCTATCTCATCGTCTCTGGGGAGCCGACTTCGAGGTGGAGGAGTGGATGGGAGTGGTGCCAGGGATAGTGGAGCGCGGCTACGCCGTGCGCGAATTGCGTGAGGTTTACGGGATCGAGCCGACCGAGCGCGG
Source organism: Leucobacter sp. (assembly GCA_031178565.1). Lineage (GTDB taxonomy): Bacteria > Actinomycetota > Actinomycetes > Actinomycetales > Microbacteriaceae > Leucobacter. The sequence goes on from JAPSIU010000016.1 coordinate 18,236, forward strand.
CAGGTACACGCACTACGGCGTCGCGAAGGCCGCCGTCGCCCACTACTCCCGCTACCTCGCGAAGGATCTCGGGCCCGAGGCGATCCGCGTCAACTGCCTGGCTCCCGGGCCGATCGCGACCGGGCGGCTGTTGCGCCGCATGTCCGAGAGCCCGCGCGCGAACGAGCACGTGCGGAATGCACTGGGCCGCATCGGCACGGCTTCCGATCTCGTCGGCCTCGTGCGTTTCCTTCTCGAACCGGGATCCGAGTACCTCACCGGTCAGGTCATCCGCATCGACGGGGGCCTGTAGCGAGACCGGATGACTTTGACGCTGACGCCCCCGCAACAGAATCGCGGGCGGCCTTGGCGCTGACGCCCCTCAGGCGCCGGCGAGCGTACGCCAGGCCAGGGTCGCCAGTGCGGCGGCCTGATCCCCGAGGACGGAATCGTCGAACAGAACCCGCGGCGAGTGATTGAACTCGACGGTCGCGGGGTCGACGTCCGGGGGCGTGGCCATGAGCGTCATGAACGTGCCGGGGATCTCGTTGAGCACGAAGGAGAAATCCTCCGATGCCATGACCGGCGTCGGCAGGATCTGCACGCGCTGCGCGCCGAAGGCATCCGCGAGCCAGCCCGTCACGTTGCTCGTGGAATCCGCGTCGTTGATCGTGACGGGGTACGCCACGTGGAAGTCGACCTCGGCCGTCTGCCCGTGAGCTGCCGCGATGTGGCCGGCGAGCCGGGGCAGCTCTTCCCGGAGCGTGCGGACTGACGCTTCCGACAGTGTGCGGATGGTCGCCCGAAGCGTGGCGGTCTCCGGGATGATGTTCAGGCCATCGCTCGCCTCCAGCTGCGTGACCGAGAGAATAACCGGGTCGAACGGGTCGAAGCGGCGGGTGGCGAACGTCTGCAGCGCCAGGATGATCTCCGCGGCGACCGGCACGGGGTCAAGGGCTTGGTGCGGTTGGGAGCCATGTCCACCACGGCCGCGCACGGTGATCGCGAGCTCATTCGCGCCGGCCATGATCGCCCCTGCCCGTGTGGCGAACACGCCTCGCGGACCCGGGGCGACGTGAATGCCGTAGGCGGCGATCGGCCGGTTCCCGGTCGCGTCGAGCAGTCCTTCCTCGAGCATGATGCGTGCTCCGCCGTAGCCCTCCTCGCCGGGCTGGAACATGAACAGGATGTCCCCGACGAGTTCGTCGCGGTGCGCGGCGAGCAGACGGGCGGCACCGACGAGACCGGCGGTGTGCAGGTCGTGGCCGCACGCATGCATCCGCCCGTTCGTGGCCGCGTATTCGAGGCCCGTCTCCTCTTCCAGGGGCAGTGCATCCATGTCGCCGCGCAGCAGCACGGTGGGGCCCGGCTTCCCTCCTCGAAGCACGGCGACGATCGAAGTCAGATCCTGCCCCAGGGTGATCTCGAGGCCGAGCGGCTCGAGATCATGAAGCACCGCCCGCTGCGTGTCGGGCAGATCGAGCCCTATCTCCGGGTTCGCGTGCAGGGTTCGGCGGAGCGCTTGCAGATCGGGAAGGAGCTGTGCGGCTTCGTCGGCGAAGGCGGGGATTGTCATCATCGTCGGGTCCTCTTCATCGGGTCTTCTTCCGGCTCGGCCCGGGAGGCCTCGTTCCTTCAGCGTATCCGGGTTGCTCCCCGACTCCGCCGATCGGGGCCATCGTCGCTGCTATCTGGCCCGCGACGTGTGGCGGCGTGCGATGACCTTCGCGGACGGTCCCAGGCAGAGCTGAGCCTTATCCGGTTCTCCGGCGAAAAGCAGGAAACGCTGACCCTACCGGCGCTCGGCGGCTTGTTCCAGGGAAAGCCCAGCTGATATGTAGATAGTTCCTGTCAAGTGGCAGGGGAAAGAGCGCTCGGAGCTGGTCATGCTACGAGCGCTCTTTGGGTATGACCGACAGCCGGGGGGGTGTCTCTGGCGTGCGTGTAGGGTGC